>JANWZY010000240.1 GCA_025061935.1 Verrucomicrobiia bacterium | reverse complement strand
GTGGCAGGGAGTGGCATGCTGCCTGGCGGCCGCGCTGGATTGTACCTCGCGTTCCTGATCCAACAGCCGTGGTACGGCGACGCGCCATCACCTGCCCCGGATGAGTTCGCGCGGTCTGGCGCGCGCATTGTGGTAGTCAGGCGCGGGTCTGCCTTGGCCCGGGCGCTAGCTGCGCATGCTTCGTTCCGAAACCTAGATATGGTCCTGTTCGGCTCTGAGCGCGCCGCTGCACATTTTCCATTGCAGGTGTTCGAGAATCTTTCCACCGGCGCCGGTTCGCGGCTGCAACCGGACCCGTGGCGAGCGGAAATCCACAGGCCCGATTGCAAAATTAGCTTCGATAAAAGGCACGCCGCCGCCCGGCGCGCTGTAATTCAAACACCCATGATCTGATATCCGCAGTCCACGTAAATCACCTGGCCGGTGATCGCCGCTGCCCCGTCACTGGCCAGGAACAGGCCTACGGAGGCCAAATCATCCGGCTGCACGTTGCGTTTGAGCGGCGCGTGCGACTCGTAGTGCTTTAGAATTTTGGCGAACCCGGCTATGCCGCGGGCGGCAAGCGTGTTAACTGGCCCGGCACTGATGCAGTTGACACGGATCCGGCGTGGCCCGAGGTCGTAGGCCAGGTACCGGACACACGCCTCGAGCGAAGCTTTGGCAGCGCCCATCACATTGTAGTTCGGAATGACCCGTTGCGACCCGATGTAGCTCAAGGTGATTATGCTACCGCCATCGGTCATAAGCGGCGCGGCCGCACGCGCTAGCGCGACCAGCGAATAAGCACTCACTTCGTGCGCGATACGAAACGCTTCGCGCGTGGTGTTGAGAAACTGGCCTTCCAAAGCGTCTTTGGGCGCGAACGCGACCGAGTGTAAGAGCAAATGTAATTTGCCGAAACGCCGCTGCAGTTCGGCGAACACGCCCGCAATTTCCTCGTCCTTGGTCACATCGCAGGCTAGCAGTGGCGTCTCGGGACCGAGCGTGGCAACTAATTCCTCCACTTCGGGTCTGAGCCGCTCGTTTTGGTAGGTGAAGGCCAGTCTTGCCCCCGCTTGGGCCCAGGCGCGCGCGATCGCCCACGCGATCGAGCGCTGGTTCGCCACACCAAATACGATTCCTATTTTGCCGCTCAGCGTGATCATATCCTGCCAGTTGCTCCTTTTAAGCGTGGCATCACGCAGCCGGGTCGTCAAATCTTCACCCCGCGTAACGCGGGTGGGCCAGTGCGTTGTTCAGTTTCGCAACCGCGGCTTCGATGAGCGCCAGCAAAAATCCGCAAAGCCGGCGGCATGGTACCCCGGTTGCAACAACTTCGGCATTCAGCGCGTAGCGCACTCGAGTTAAAAAGTTTGTGTCTAAGCACGGTTGGAAGTTTCGCGCCGTCGGTTGGCGCTCGAACAGATCGCGGTAAATGGCCGTGCGGCTTTTAAGACGGTTCCCGCGCTGGACCGGTCGCGTCTCTTGCAGGAAATGATGCAATCTGTTTAGTAGATCATTGTTGATCCGCCTACAGGGGGGTCATTTGAGCGTGGGTTGAAAAGCAAGTCCCCTGCAATCCGCGCCTGACGCGCTTGGTGGCCATGAACTGGCCGAGATTTCCTCGATGGCTTTAAGGCAGTACCATTTCACCGATGGATCAAGCGGCGGCTGTAACGTGTCGAGTTCCTCCGCTGAACACCAGCGAATGTCGTTGTGCTCGGCTTTAGCCAACCTCAGTTCACAAGGATTCGCCGTGGCGGCCGGCCCCGCCCGCCCGTCGTCTGGCCGGGACGACCCTGCCTTCGGCCGCGCCCAGTAAATCATGCCTATATGTTCGTGCGTGGGCGAGATACGGTGGATGTCCAGGAACCGCGGCGCGACCAGTGCGCGTGTGCCCGGGCCGGTTGTGGGCGGGCGCTCGCCTAGCAACTCGATATCAAGTCCGCTTTCCTCTTTGACTTCCCGTAGCGCAGCGGCCTCAGGGTCTTCATCAAGCTCGATGTGCCCGCCCAGTGGCAGCCATTTGCCGAGCTGGCGATGGTGCACCAGCAGGACTTTTGCCTGGTGCACAACGAACACTGCCACTGCGAAATCTATCCGCTCATGAATGTGCGCCATGCCGCACTTTGAATGCCTGCGCAGCAAGCGTCAATAGTCAACGCGGCGGAGGCCTTCACGGTATGGAGCCTCGCACACGTCCGTAACGATTTTAATGCCACCATATTGGCACCCGGCTTCAGCCGGGTGCCAAAGGCGTCGGCACCTGCAAGCCGTTTCAGTGGCTTGTGTGTGCGTGCGGAAAACCATTGAAACGGTTTTGCGGGTCGGTGTTGGCATTCAATTGCGATACTCAAAATGGCAATTATTGGCAGCAGCAGCCTCGCCGGCTAGCGGCGGTTTGTGTCGAATTGGTTTCGCGATTTTATCACAGGCAAAACCATGGCAAAGCCGTCACTTTGTCGTCCAATTGGAGCGGCGCGTTGCACCGGCATATGAGGAAGCCGCGCTCGGCACGCTTGGGATGCTCGCGCAGGAACGTGAGCAGATGACGTATGTCGGACCGCGAAGGATTGTCAGTCCATTTCACCTCGATGGGAATTAGCGTCCCCTGGCGTTCAATGATAAAGTCCACTTCGGCGCCGGCTTTGGTGCGCAGGTAATAGAGTTTGCCCGAGCCGAGATATTTCAGCCGTTTCCAGAGTTCTATCCCCACCCACTGCTCGAGCACCGGCCCGGGATTCGCCAGCACAGTGGCTGGCTCAAGCGGCAACTCTGCCGCTGCGTGACGCACGCCCACGTCGAAGAAGTAAAACCGCGCAGTGGACAGAAGGCTCTTGCGCGGGCTGCCGGAAAAGGCAGTCACGCGAAAGCCCATGAACATGTCTTCCAAGAGTTGGTAGTAGTTTTTTACCGTGGGAACGGTTACGCCAGCGTCTTTCGCTATTTTGGCGTAGTTGAGCATTTGCCCCGACTCGATGGCTGCCAGTTGCAGGAAGCGCGCAAAAGCCGCCCAATCTTTTATGAGCGCTTCGCGGCGTAGTTCTTCTTCCAGATAAACAGAGCAGTATGCCCGGAGCAAATCCGGCCGGTGCTCAGGGGGTGCAGTGGCAATGCCGGGCAACTCGCCGAAAATCAGCCGCTCCATCAGGTGCGCTGCGGGGAACGGCGGGTCCTCCACACCGGATGGCATAGGCAATGGTAGCGGCGAAGCCGCTGGGCAGTCCTTGGCGGCGTGCTTGGCGAACGGCCGCTCGGCCACGACAAGCGGGTAAAGATGATGGATGAATGAGCGGCCCGGGAGCAGGTTGGCGCCCGTGACGCGCAGCTTGCGCGCCGAGCTGCCGCACAGGACGAATCGCCACCGGTTCGGCTCGCTGTCGTACAAGTGCTGCACCGCATCGAAGATTGCGGGAACGTTTTGAGCTTCATCCACCACCACAACATTGGGCGATTCGCCACGTTCCAGTGCGCGGCAGCGTTCGATCAACTGCTCCGGGCGCCGCAGGTAGTCCGAGCGAACTGCCGGATTCGAAAAGTCAAGCCACACGTCTGCCTGTGGCAGAAGCCGTTTCAAAAGCGTTGAGTTACCCGTTTGCCGAGCACCAAACACAATATGCACGTATGGCGCCGCAAACTTCTGTTTCCAGACTGGCTGCACCCAACGACCAAACATACTGTGTGGTTTATATGTTTCCGACTTTTATAAAGCCAAGCTTGTGTTTGGTCGGACAGATCACCGTGCGAGCTGCATATTGCCCGTTCCTTTGCTAAGCATCTTCCAACACAGCATCTGAGTTGGGCGCCTCTGGAAAATGGAGGCAGTTTGTTAGCACTGACTCGGGCGGGCAACGACAGCGATTTGCCGGGCGTTGGATGGTGCGTCAGCAGGACCTTTGCCTGGTGCACAACAAACACTGGCACCGCAAAATCAATCCGCTCATGAATGTGCGCCATCGCACAACTTTTCGACGATGCCTGGCCCCAGTCAATGCTCAACCACGAGTGTGACTCGTTTGCTTGAGCAATGCACGTTTCCCAAACTTTGAGCTGCGGATGGCAAACTCAGGTGCCGCCCGGGTACTATTGCTTTCTCCGCAGACAGAATTGGCATGCGCGGGTCGCACCCAACGGCCAGAGAGAATCATCGGCCCTTAACACGCCTCATGACCGAGGGGCATTGTAGCCCTGCCACACAAGCGGCGCGTCGAGGGGCGGGCAGTCAAGCCAAGGTTTCGTTCGCTCGGCTCGCCCATGCCCGCGCCGCAGACTTATGGGGGGCGCAGCCTAAGTTTATTGGGCGGGCAAAATCTCGATTCCGTTGATCTCCGGGTTTTCGACCTGGTGCGTGAACGTGATGTCGAGCTTGCCGTCGGTTACCTCGACCT
>JANWZY010000023.1 GCA_025061935.1 Verrucomicrobiia bacterium | reverse complement strand
GGCTGGTCCGTCAGGCCTACAAGTATGGCTTTTACACGGATATCGAAACCGAGTCAGTGCCTCCGGGCCTGAATGAGGACATAATCCGCCTTATTTCAGCCAAGAAACGCGAGCCGGCGTGGCTGACCGAATGGCGCTTGAAGGCGTACCGGCACTGGCGCACGCTTAAGCCGCCCACATGGGCCAAGATCAGACACGATCCGATTGATTTCCAAGCGATCACTTATTATGTGGCGCCCAAGGCGGTAGCCGATGGCCCGAAAAGTCTCGACCAGGTGGACCCGAGACTGCTCGAAACTTATGAAAAGCTGGGCGTGCCATTGCGCGAACGCGAGCGCCTGGCTGGCGTGGCCGTGGATGCAGTCTTCGATAGCGTGTCGGTTGGGACCACGTTCAAAAAGCAGCTTGCGGCCAAGGGCATAATCTTTTGCTCGATGAGCGAGGCGGTGCGGGAGCATCCCGAGCTGGTGCGCAAGTACCTCGGCAGCGTTGTGCCATTTACGGACAACTTTTACGCAGCGCTGAACTCGGCGGTCTTCACTGACGGCTCGTTTTGCTACGTGCCCAAAGGTGTGCGGTGCCCGATGGAACTTTCGACTTATTTCCGGATCAACGCAGCCAAGTCCGGCCAGTTCGAGCGTACGCTGATCGTCGCCGATGAAGGTGCATACGTCAGTTACCTCGAAGGCTGCACCGCACCGATGCGTGACGAACACCAGTTACACGCGGCTGTGGTCGAGTTGGTCGCGCTCGAAGGCGCCGAGATTAAGTACTCGACTGTGCAGAACTGGTACCCGGGCGACGAACATGGTCGGGGCGGCATTTACAACTTCGTGACCAAGCGTGGGCTGTGCAAAGGTCGCAATTCGAAGATTTCGTGGACGCAGGTCGAGACCGGCTCGGCCATCACCTGGAAATACCCGAGTTGCATTTTGCAGGGGGATAACTCGGTCGGCGAGTTCTATTCGGTTGCGCTCACCACGAACTATCAACAGGCCGACACGGGCACAAAGATGGTGCACATAGGGCGCAACACGCGCAGCACGATTATCTCGAAGGGCATTTCTGCCGGACACGGCCAGAACAGTTATCGCGGACTGGTCAAGATACTTGCCAGTGCCGAAAACGCGCGCAACTTCACCCGGTGCGACTCACTCCTGATCGGAGACAAATGCGGCGCGCATACCTTCCCGCACATCGAGGTGCGCAACAGTAGCGCATGTGTGGAACATGAAGCCACCACGTCCAAGATTGGCGAAGACCAAATTTTTTACTGCAACCAGCGAGGCATTTCGACGCAGGATGCCGTTAACATGATTGTCAATGGGTTCTGCAAAGAGGTTTTCCGCGAACTGCCAATGGAATTCGCCGTGGAGGCGCAACGGCTCCTCGGCATTAGCCTCGAAGGCAGTGTCGGGTAAAACGCGCACGCTTGCCGCCCACACGCACGTCTGAGCGCTGGCGGATTTGCACCGCTGAGAGTAGAATTCCGCCGGTAACGCCGAACTCTGAAATGCGCAACCCGATCTTAGAAATCAGGAATCTCAGTGCCGGTGTCGAGGGCAGACAAATCCTCAACGGCGTGAATCTGACCATTTATCCGGGCGAGGTTCACGCCTTGATGGGGCCTAATGGCAGCGGCAAAAGCACGCTTGCTGCTGTGCTGGCCGGGCGCAACGGCTACGTTGTAACCGGCGGTGAAGTGATTTATGACGGCATCAACCTGCTCGAACTTAGCCCCGAGGAACGCGCCAGGCGCGGCCTGTTCCTTGCGTTCCAGTACCCGGTCGAGATTCCGGGTGTCAACAGCACCTATTTCCTCCGCACCGCTTTGAACGAGATTCGCAAATTCCGCGGCTTACCCGAGCTGGACGCAATGGAGTTCCTCGAGTTGGTCAAGGCGAAGGTCCAGTTGCTCGGGCTGGACGAGCAATTGCTCAAGCGCTCGGTCAACGAGGGATTTTCGGGCGGCGAAAAGAAACGCAACGAGGTCTTCCAGATGGCCGTGCTCGAGCCGCGCCTGGCCGTGCTCGACGAAACGGACTCGGGCCTTGACATAGATGCGCTGCGCGTGGTGGCCAACGGCGTCAACAGCCTGCGCGCGCCAGATAAAGCGCAACTGTTGATCACTCACTACCAACGGCTCCTAGAGTACGTCGTGCCGGATCATGTCCACGTGCTGGTTGGCGGGCGGATAGTGCTGAGCGGCGGACGCGAACTGGCGCGCGAGCTGGACAAGACTGGCTACGACAGATTCGTCAAGCCCGAGCAAGGCCGGTGACAGTTCACCGGCTGTGGGCGACGCACACAGCCATGGTGCGCTAGTGCACGTTGGCGTGGCTGCGCCGCAGCTCGCCCCGTGAGCTTGTGCCTTGCAGCGCGCACGCGCAGCAAGCTACGCTTGAGTCCGAATGCGCCTGCTCGACAGGTACACGTTGCGTGAACTGCTAACGCCGCTCGGCTTTTGTCTGTGCGGGTTCTTAGTGTTTTGGGTATCGTTCGACCTGCTCACCGAGCTGCGCGATCTCCAGGCGCACAAGCTGCAAGCCATTGACGTGCTCCAGTACTATGCTGTGCGTGCGCCAGAGTTCGTTGTCACCGTACTGCCCATGGCGCTGTTGCTCGCGGTCCTTTACGCGCTCGGCAGGCACGCCAAACACAATGAACTGACCGCGATGCGTTGCGCCGGCTTGGGCATGTGGCGCATTTGTACTCCGCATTTGGCTGTTGGGGTGTTGGCTAGTCTTGTCTCATTTGCCATGAACGAGCTTTGGGTGCCGGACACAGAACAAAGAGCCGAGCTAGTCTTGAAAAAGCGGCTTGCGGACGCACCGGGCGGCATGCGGGATACGCTCGTGCGCAACTTCGGGTTCACCAATGCTCGGCAAAGACGCACCTGGCAATTCGCCATTTACAACCCGCTTACCACAGAAATGACCGAGCCCAAGGTTGACTGGGAACGGCCTGACGGCTCTTATATCGAGCTGATCGCGAAGCGTGCGGTGTGGACCAACGGTATGTGGACATTCTACGAGGTATGGCAAAACGTGTATTTGGTCGGGGGTGACAGAAGCGCGGTACCGCAACATCGCAACTTTTTTGATGCGCTACCCGTGCCAGCTTTTTCTGAAACCCCCAGGCAGATTAACAGCCAGGTCAAGATCGCCACACGCTTGAGCAGACGCGCCGGCAAGCGCGCGGATGTCCCCTTGGCCGAGCTGTGGAGTTACCTCCAATTGCGCCCGGAGCTTACCCCGCAGGACCATGCGTGGCTTTATACGAAACTGCACGGCCGACTTGCGGCGCCGTGGGCATGCCTTGTGGCCGTGCTTATCGCTATCCCGTTCGGCGCGGGGCTCGGCGCGCGCAATGTTTACGTCGGTGCCGCAAGCAGTGTCGGGTTGTGTTTCGGGTACTTTGTTTTAATGCAGCTCGGACTTGCACTCGGCTCGGGCGGGCACCTACCGCCGGCCTGGGGGGCGTGGCTGCCGAACATTGTTTTCGGGCTGTTGGGCTTCGTGCTGATCGTGCGCGCGCGGTGAACGGCGCGCCACGAACGATGGAATGTGTGTATCGCCCGGCAGTTTGATTACCTTGTGCGGGTACACCCGGGGCAGGCGCCTACTTATTTGACGCTTGCAAAAGTTTAGCTAAGAAGGCACTTTTGGGCTAAGCGTCTTGCCATATGGCTCGAAAGACGGACTTAACCGAGCAGTCGGCAAGGAAGATCAGGCTGCTTCTGGCGGATGACCACCCTGTGGTCAGAAAAGGCATTGAAGCCTGCCTGTGTAGATACAAACATTTGGAGGTGGTCGGTGAAGCTGCTTGTGGGGGCGAAGCGCTGCGCAAGGCCAAAGAGTTAAACCCTGATATCCTCCTGCTGGACATCGGGCTGCCGGACATGGACGGTGTAGCTGTGACCGAGCAACTCAAGCGCGAGGTGCCCAACACCAAGGTGATCGTGTTGACCATGCGACGGAACGTCGAGACGCTCCAGCGGCTCGTGCATGCGGGCATACGCGGCTACCTCCTCAAAGACGCCACACCGGACGAAATTATCAACGCGATCGAGGCGGTCTATGCTGGGGACGTGTCGTTCAGTCCGGATGTGGCCAAAATGGCGTTGCAGCAATACGTGACTACTGGCGGGCACCCCACCGCATCGCCGATCGAGAAGCTGACCGAGCGCGAGCGCGAGGTGCTGAAGCTGATTGCCGAAGGCTGCTCGAACAAAGACGTCGCGCGCGCACTGAACCTGAGCGTCCGCACAGTCGAAACCCACCGCGAGCGCATCATGCGCAAGCTCCAGGTCCATAACGCAGCAGGACTGACCAAAATCGCCATTGCACACGGTCTTGTACGCATAGACAAGGCCGAGTCTGACTGACCCAGTCTGTTTCGATGCGCGTTCTGCACATCGGTCGCACACCCTCCGGTCGTGCGTCGCCCTGGCGCGCTTGCTTGGCCCACGGCAAGCTGGCACACTAGCCGTGCATGTGGGAGCGAATCCGCGCGTGGGTTGAATTAGTCGAGACCTTTGTCGTCGAGGTCATCACCGAGCAGCGGCGCGACAAGGTCGCGGCCGCGGCGCGGATTTTTTTGCACGGGTGTTCGAAACTGTTCCAGCTTGCGGTCGGACTGCGCCGGTTCCTGTACGAGGTGCGGCTGTTCCGCGACACAACGTTGGGGGTGCAGGTGATTGCGATAGGGAACTTGACGGTTGGCGGCACGGGCAAGACACCAGTGGTGGAAAAGTTCGCGCGCGCGCTCCAAGACCAAGGCCGGAAAGTAGCTATACTCTCACGCGGGTACAGGTCTAAGCCGCAGCCGTTCCACAAATGGCTGCTCAACAAGCTATTTTTCCGCGAGGATTCCACGCCGCCGCGCGTTGTGTCCGACGGCAAGTCATTGTTGCTCGACTCCGAAATGGCAGGCGACGAACCTTACATGCTCGCATCGAACTTGCGGGATGTAGTCGTATTGGTAGACAAGGACCGTGTGAAAAGTGGGCGGTACGCCATTGAAAAGTTTGGGTGCGACACGCTGCTGCTTGACGACGGATTCCAATACTGGAAGCTGCGCGGGCGCAGGCACGACATCGTGCTTGTGGATTGCCAGCAGCCGTTTGGTAACGGCAGGCTGTTGCCTCGCGGCACATTGCGCGAGCCGCCGTCGAGGCTCGACCGAGCGCATACTATTTTCATCACAAAAAGCAATGGCAACACCGCAGAGTTGCGGAAGCGGCTGGCCGAGCTGAATCCGAAAGCGCCCATTATCGAATGCGTGCACCATCCGTTGTATTTGGAAGACGTGTTCACCGGCGAGCGCATCGGACTGGAATACCTGAAGGATCGGAACGTGGCAGCCCTCAGCGGCATTGCGCAACCGCAGAGCTTCGAAGACAGTCTCGTTAAGCTCGGCGCGCGACTTGTTTACGCCAAACGATTTGCGGATCACCACAGGTTCACGCAGCAGGAGATCATCAACGTGATCAACCGCAGCAAGAAACGCCAGGCCGCCGCAATCATCACCACGCAAAAAGATGCAGTACGGTTCCCCAAGCTCGACAGACGCGACCTGCCAATTTATTTCCTCCGGGTCGAAATCAGGATCATAAGCGGCGCGGCCGACTTCCAGGACTGCGTACGCAAGATTTGCTTCAAGTGAGGTATGCAAACAATGCTTTACTACGCCGGGCTGGCGCTGGTGCGGGTCCTGCAGGCGTTGCCGTTGCGCGTGGTCGCGCGACTCGGGCGCGCGTGCGGCGAAGTCTGTTACTGGCTCGACGCGCGGCACCGCAAGGTTGCGCTGGCCAACCTGACCGCATGTTTTGGGAACGAGCTCTCGGACGCGCAGCTTCGCGCATTGGTGCGGGAAAACTTCCGCAGGATAGGTGAGAACTTCGCGTGTGTGCCCAAGACGGCGTGCATGCGTTGGGATAAACTGAGCCGGCATGTCGAAGTTGTCGGCGGCGAAAAGCTTGCGCCCCCCGGTATGCCGCCACGCCGCGTCGTGGTCGCGATCGGACACTTCGGTAACTTCGAGCTTTATGCACGGTTCGCAGAGCTTGCCCCGGATTACAAATGCGCGACCACATACCGCGCGCTGCGCCAGCCCGGCCTTGCCAAGCTACTCCAACAGCTACGCAGCAGCTCGGGTTGCCTCTTCTTCGAGCGCCGCACGCAAGGAAACGAGCTTCGCGCTTTCATGCGACGGTCAGATGTCATTCTCGGATTGATCGCTGACCAACACGCAGGCAGGTCAGGACTGCGCGTCCCGTTTTTTGGGAGGGAGTGCTCAACCTCACCCGCTCCGGCCATTTTCGCGCTGAAGTATAACTGCCCCCTGTTCACAGCAGTTTGCTATCGGATCGGATTGGCCATGTGGCGGCTCGAAGTCGGTGACGAAATACCAGTGCGACAGAACGGCAAGCCGCGCGCGCTCGATGCCATAATGCGAGATGTGAACCGCGCATTCGAGGCTGCCGCGCAACGTGACCTGGCGAACTGGTTCTGGGTCCATAACCGTTGGAAGTCCCCGGGCCGCGCCCGCAGCTTCGCACTAGCCCGAGCGGCCCAGCTCGTCGAGCAACCGGCATCGCACTGACACGCCTGAATCGGAACATGACAAAGCTCAAGCTCGACCCGGATGCAACGCATCGGATCCTGATTCGCAGCCCGAATTGGGTGGGGGACGCCGTCATGTGCATGCCTGCGGTGCTGCGATTACGCGAAGCGTTTCCCAAAAGCTACATTACCGTGCTTGCACGGGCAAAACTGGCCGAGCTATGGACGCACCAGCCGGCAGTCGATGAGGTGATTCAGTTCAATAGTTCAGACAGCCCGTTCGCTGTCGCCAGGAAGTTGCAATCCAAGCGGTTCGATCTCGCAATTGTTATGCCGAACTCACACCGCGCGGCAGTCGAAGTCTGGTTGGCGCGCATTCCGATACGTGTCGGATACGCACGGCCGTGGCGCAACCTGTTTTTGACCGTGGCAGTACCGCCGCGTCAAGAAGCATACGCGGTCAAAAAAAAGTCGGTGCATCAGATCAAAAGGTTGGCTGCACGCGCTGCGGCGCATGCCGAGCCGGAACCATCTACCATTGCACACCAAATCCATGACTACCTCCACTTGGTGGGAGTATGTGGTGCTCAAACCGAGCTTGCGAGGCCGGCATTACACATCACTGACGCTGAAAAGGAGGCGTTTGCGAAAAAGTTCATTCTGCGCCCGGGTATCGGGCTGACTACCACGTTAAACATGGCCGCGCTTGCACCCGGTGCCGAATACGGCCCGGCGAAACGTTGGCCTGCCGAGAGGTTCATTGCCGCTGCAAACGAGGTAAGCAACCGCACCGGTTGCCAGTGGCTGGTTTTCGGCCTGGCCAACGACTCGCATCTCGCGCAGCAGATTGCGGGGGCAATACCCACGGCCTATAACCTATGCGGGCGCACCACATTGAGTGAACTCATGGCAGGACTTGCTTTATGCCGCGTACTTCTTGCCAACGACAGCGGGGCCGCGCACGTGGCTGCAGCAGTGGGCACACCTGTGGTAGTCCCATTCGGCAGCACGTCGCCGGCGCTGACCGGCCCGGGCCTGCCCGGCGACTCACAGCACCGCTTCCTGAAGTCGGGCGTGGCTTGCGCGCCATGCTTCAGGCGCACATGCCCAATTGATCACAGGTGCATGGAGAGCATCAGCGTCGAACAGGTGGTTAAAGCGGTGCTGGATGTGGGCTTCACCCGTTGACTTGCACGCGACCGCACCTGCGCAAATTACGACGCACGCGGTCGAACCCGCGGTCGGAGCTTTCAAGCCCACCCGGACATGGTCATGCCCGGCGCAAGAGTTTCCGCAGCGATGAAATGCTATTTTTGCCGACCAGTGCGGCGCTGGCTCGACGCGTCGTCGGTACTGTTCACTTCACAGCGTCCGCTGGCACGATGCGAATGCTGTCGATGTTGATACGCTTAAGCGGACGGTCATTAGGATTGGTCGGAGTATTGGCGATACGCTCGAGCACGTCGTCGCCCTTGATCAGCCTCCCGAACGCGGTGTATTGACCGTCCAAGTGCGGCGCTGCGGCGTGACAGATGAAGAACTGGCATCCGGCGGAGTCGGGATCACGCGAGCGCGCCATTGAAATGACGCCGCGCACGTGCTTGCGGTCGTTAAACTCGGCCTTGATGGTGTAACCGGGATTGCCTGTGCCCCAGAGCGCTTCCTTCGACGGGTCCTTTGTGAGCGGATCGCCGCCCTGAATCATGAAGCCTTTGATCACGCGATGGAAGCACGTGCCGTCGTAAAACCCCTGGCGCGCAAGTTTCTTGAAGTTTTCGACCGTATTCGGGGCTACTTCCGGCCAAAACTCGATTACCATTTCGCCCTCGCTCGTTTTGATTATTGCGACTTCGTTGGTTGTCATCGGCTTCTTTTGCTCTGCAGACTGCGTAGATTGCGGTTCGGTTTGTTGATTGGCCTCGGCCTTTTGCTCCTGGGCGGCGGCGATTGCAAACGCCACCACGCCGGTTGCAACACAGCTCAGCAGCATCAGTTTCATAGCTGCGCGGTATGATCCGGCACGCGCACGAGATTGTCACGCCAAGAATTTCTTGCTCTTTGCTAACCTGGCAAGTCTCGTCCACACATTTCACATCTCGAGCCGTGCCTGGAATTGGCGCCGGGCTTCAGCCCGGAACAGTTCCGGGACCGAGCAGAATCGTACCTGGAACCCACACGGCTGAATGGCCAGTGTCCCGTCCACTTTCCGGTGACCATGTGTGCGAAACTGGTACCCACCGCCACCAGCTTTTGCATACCGGCTGCGCACCGCAATTTGCCGCCGTTCACATTTTACCGGAGTGAGTGGCTCAGACTCCGTCCCGCCCAGAAGCGACTAGCATTGGGCCAGTGCGAAGCCCGTCAAGGCGGCAGAGCATAGCCCACCGTATCAACGTTGGGCACTAAAGCCATAAAGCCGGGCCACACCCGCAGCGCATGCCAGAAAAGATGCCCACCAAGCTGTGGAACCGACCTTGTGCGGTCCCAGCACCCAAACACGGATCATGCCAGGAACGGCTCTGTCGTCCCTGACGGGACTTGAATGTGGGCTGTGGCATTCCGTTACCCGCCACTGGTGTGGCGGGCTATGGTCTGGCGCCACTTGTGGCGCTGAGTGGATGAGCGCTCAAGTCCACAATGACGTCAGGATGCAGAATTCACTTGGCTGGCTGCGCTTTTGGCGAGCGCGGCTACGTGGCGGCAAACCGTAGCCACGTTTGTAAAAACGTGGAAGGCGTGGTTGACCGGCCCCGTGCCACCTGTGCTTTGACAAGCGCAGCTACTGGGTGACGACCGTAGCTACGTTTGTAAAAACGTGGAGAGTCACTTGCCTGGGCTTTGAGAGCAGGACGCTTTCACAAGCGCGGCTACGCGGCTTTCGGATTCCATTTTCACGTAGCTACGTTTGTGAAAACGTGGAAGGCAGGGCAGTTTCCGCGCTTCTGCGCTTTTACAAGCGCAGCTACCTGGTGCATTTCGCAGTCGTTTCATTAGGGCGTTGCGCAACCCGCTCACAGAGCCGCTTCAGCGGCTTTGACACCGCGTCTGAAGGCCTGCACAGTCTCCAATGCACCGGTCAACTGTGGCTCGTTCCCACTAGGCCGCGGGGTGACGGCCACTGGCAACCGTTGCCCTGAGCGCAAGGCGGTTACGTCGGCTCGATTCGGATTGCGGTTTGAGCCGGCGGCGGTAGCCTGGAGTACCGATGCGATTCGCCAAATATCATGCACTTGGGAACGACTATCTGGTTATTGAGCCGGGCGAGTACCGCGGCGAACCGACTCGCGCGCAGGTACGGCTGATCTGTCACCGCAATTTTGGCGTAGGCTCGGACGGCATTTTGTTCGGGCCGCTGCCGTCGCAAAAGGCAGCGTTCGCAGTGCGGATTTTCAATCCAGACGGGAGCGAGGCCGAAAAAAGTGGCAACGGCCTGCGTATCTTTGCGCGTTATCTGTGGGATAAGAAACTGATCGGTGCAGAGGAAGTCCCGATCGAGACCGCTGGCGGCGTGGTCAGGGCGGTAGTGCTCAAGCACGGCTTGGCGGTCCGAGTGGAGATGGGGCGGGTGAGCTTTTGGAGCGACGCGATACCTGTGGCCGGGCCGCGCCGCGAGGTGCTAAACGAGAAAATTACGGTTGGCGGGCGCGAGTTCACATATTGTGCAGCCACGATCGGTAATCCGCACTGTGTATTGCCCATGGAACAGATCAGTCCCGAGCTGGCGCGTCAGTTCGGGCCGCTGCTTGAGACGCATCCGAACTTCCCGAACCGTACCAACGTGCAATTCATGAAAGTGCTGGACCGCGGCAACATTCAAATCGAGATATGGGAACGCGGTGCCGGTTACACACTTGCGAGCGGCAGCAGCAGTTGCGCCGCTGCGGCTGTGGCGCACCGGCTCGGATTGTGCGACGGCGCAGTAACGGTGCATATGCCGGGGGGAGAGCTTAACATCGAGATCGGCCCGGAGTACGATATACGCATGACCGGCCCGGTGACAAAGGTCTGCGAGGGCGTCATTGCGTCAGAGATGTGGGGTGCAAGTCTGATAAGCTGAGCGGTGTCAACGTGGTGCCCGTTTTATCTGCCGAGGAAGCATTAAGACCCATCCGTGCACACCGCGGCGTGGCACGGAATGGCGTTCGGACACTGGGCTTGAGTGCGGCCGCGTTCCTGAACCGGTTGGTATGACCGTTATGCAGAGCCGCAGTTGGTACGGCTTGCGCGGCGTGCTGGCGGCCTGGCTTCAGCGCGTTTAGTAATTGTTTCCACGAGTCTGTTCGGGTTAATCTCTGGCCATGACCGCCCGGCGCGCCAAAGTCAAACGTGTGACAAAAGAGACATCTGTATCTGTGAGCCTGAACATAGACGGGTCCGGCCTGGCGAAAATTGACACGGGCATACCTTTTTTTGACCACATGCTGAGGCTGTTCGCGCAGCACGCTGTGATTGACTTGGCGTTGAAATGCCGCGGTGACCTCGACGTGGACGCGCACCACACCGTGGAGGATTGCGGGCTTGCTCTGGGCAAAGCGTTTGCGCTTGCGCTAGGCGCGCGGAAAGGCATCCGTCGGTTCGGGACGGGATTCGACCCTGCGAATCCGCTGTGCGCAGAGGCGTATGTGCCAATGGACGAATGCCTGGCGCGGTGCGTGATCGACTTTGGCGGCCGGCCCTACTTCGTTTGGCGCGGGTTCGACAAATTGGCGTACCGGCCATTGACCAGCGCAGAGAAGCGCCAAGACATGGCCTGCGCGTTCAGGTTCGGCCTAGCGCGCGAGTTTTTCCAAGCTTTCACCAACGAGGCGCGCTGCAACCTTCATATCGAGTTGCTGTACGGTGACGAGCCGCATCACGTTACCGAGAGCGTGTTCAAAGCGTTTGGCAAGGCCGTAGATGCTGCATGCCAGCGGGATCCGCGCCTGAGCGGGAAAGTCCCGAGCACTAAAGGCCGGCTCGGGTAGCCGTGTGCGCTGCAGCTATTGAATAACTCGGCAACTCCAGCCGTCGAACTGATGAGTTTAAGCGCGGATTACTCTTCGGCTGACGATGCAACATTGGTGCGTGCAGCCCAAGGCGGGGACATGAGGGCGTTTGAAGAATTGGTTGCGCGCCATCGGGATAAGGTTTATTCGCGTGCATACAGCATCGTCAGGAACGAAGCGGACGCGCTCGATATTTCGCAGGAAGCATGGGTGAAAGCGTGGCAGCGGCTCGGCCAGTTTCATGGTCAGGCGAGCTTTGCTACGTGGGTGACGCGAATAGTGATCAATCTTTGCGTGGACTGGTTGCGGCAGCGCAACCGGCTCGATGCAGAATCAATTGAGCAGTGGGCGGACGAGCTGGGCGGCATCGAGCAGTTGTTGCCACGCGAGATTGTTAATCCGACGGCGCAGCTTGAACGTGAAGAGTTGAGGCAGCGGATTGACGCTGCGCTGGGGCAACTGTCCGAAACGCACAGGCTGGTGCTCATCTTGCACGAGTTCGAGGGTATGAAATACAAGCAGATTGCGAAGCTGATGGGCTGTTCGCTCGGCACAGTGATGTCGCGGCTGTTTTATGCGCGGCGCCGGCTGGCGGCGCTCCTGGCTTCAGTTATAGATGAGTCACGAAAATGAAGGAGCTGAAAACTCAACTTGAGCTGCAAGCGTATGTTGACGGTCAGCTCGGTCCGCTGGCCACGTGGCGTGTGGAGCGAAAGGTTGCGTCTGACCCTGAAGCGCGCGCGCTCATTGCGCGATTCGAAGCGCTTAAGCGTATGCTTGCTGCGAACGAGCTGGAACGTTGTGTGCCCGAGCCGCGCGAGTTTTACTGGTCGGCGATAGCCCGTCAAATCGAGCTACTACAATTGCGCCAGCGCGCGTCGGGCAAGCCTGCGCGGCCTGCGTTGTGGCTCCGACGGCTGTTTGTGCCCGCGTTGGCCACTGCTGCAATTGCGCTGTTGATTGGAGTAGCAGCGTTACAATTCAACAGCAGCCCAGCTCGAAGCGTCAGCAGGCACGAAGTCGTTGTCGCTGTGGCCGATCCTGGCGCAGTCACGTACCGCGACCATGCAAGTGGGGTCACACTGGTATGGTTCTCGTATCCTGCCCAAAACTGAATTGCGCATGCTGATGCACGGGGGTAAGCTGCGCGCATGATTGCGAGTGTATTCGGCAAGCTTTGGGTGCTGGGCGCGCTTGTGGTGATTGCCGTTTCGACCGCTGCGCCACAAGCGGTGTATGCCGGGGGCGAGCGCAAGCTCGAGGCCCAGCTCATTTGGGGCACAAATGAAGCGGAGTCTCCTGATCCGAACCATAAGCCTGCCGAACCGGAGGTGCAGCGCAAACTCCGCAGCTTACCGTTTAAGTGGACGAATTATTTCGAGGTCAATCGTGTGCAGTTCACCGTTGCGCAAGGCCGCACAAACCGCGTAGTGATGAGCAAAGAATGCGAAATTGCAGTGAGAAGCCTTGGCGATACGGTCATCGAGGTGACTTTATTCGGCAAAGGAGAACGTGTGGGGACGATTACGCAGGCACTGCCGAAGGGTGAGTTACTTGTAACTGGTGGGAACGCGCCGAATTTTACCGCCTGGTTCGTGGTGATCCGGCAAATTGATTAGGCTCGGGGCCCGGCGCGGCACCCGTCGGTATGCCTCACCGTTTCCGGTTGTACGACTCGAGCGCGTATTTCCGCGCGGCCAGTTCTCGTGCACGCTCGAGGAGGATCGGTTCAGGCTCGAACACAGCCCAGTGAATACCTAGCCGTTCCGCCCCGGTTCGAATCATGGCGTCTTCCCAAGCGCTTCTGTGCGGCCATTCCGCCGCCGGCTGAATCGAACCTTGAATAAGCAAGCCTGTGCGCGTGCGCCTTTGTGCTGCGCCGGCGATTTTACGCCCGTGCCAAAGCAGGTCGCTTTCTTCCCAACCTGCAAAACACTGTCCTTGCGTAACTATGCAAGTGTTCGGCGCAAGCTCGGTCGGCACCCCTATCAGCGAAAAAGCAGCCTGGACCCATGCATGCACGGACCGATAGCTCTCGGCTGCTCTGAGCCTGTACCACGGGTGGCTTGCGGGGAACACCAGGCTGTAGGTCCAGTCAGCCGCGTGCGGTACGAGTCCGCCCCCGGTCGGGCGCCGGATCAGCGGCCGGAGTCGCGTGGCGCGCTCGACTTCGCTATATTTTTGGAAGTAGCCGAAGGTTGCAGCCGGCTCAGCCCAGCCATAGAACCTTAAGACCGGCGTGTCAATCTGTGGCATAAACTCGAGCAACGCCTCGTCCATTGCCATGTTAAATGTCGGCGCGCCCGGGCCGGACCGGTACAGGTACCATTCCATACTGCTCCAAAAGTCCAGCAGCAACGGTGCGTAAAGTCAAAACGCGAATGCGACGATTTGCACCCCGTAAAAGGCGAATGCCGCATGCGCTGGCACGGGGTGCGGCGAGGGGCGGCGAAAAGTCAGTTTTTGGAGGCATTTTTTTTCTTGCATTTTTGAAATCCAGGTCTATACTAGGACGGGTTTGATTCGGGCGGCCGATCGTTTAATAATCTGCAGGCACCCTCTGCCTGAAAGGCCTCCTCGGCGGTCGGCGCCCGAATCTTGCTTTTTAGGCCTTAACCCGGCCGCACAACTTTGATGTGTCGGGTTCCGTCACACTGCTGACAAGCGCACGTGCCTGGCGGGTTTTCACATTTTCGTGTTTCCACCGGCTGGGAACACAGCACGATCCGTTCATATCTGGCAGTCCCGAGCGTAGGCGAGGGAAAATACCGATTAGCTGATCGAGACATTAGCTTAAGCACGTGTTGATGGCACCGTGCAGTTGCTATGGAATTCGACCTCAAGCACGATCCGGGACCGGTTTTTGCATTGCTGACTCGTAAATCTTTGGGCTGTTGCTAAAGTTTGCCCGTGCAGGTTTTGGATAAAAACCGGGCGGCGGGTCGGGCGCGCGCGCTTCTGAAAAGGCATTGGCGCCGCGCGCTGCGGCTGCGTCAAAAGCTCCAGCCCAGTGAGCAAGCCATACATCTGCTGTTGGCTGGATTTGTCGGGGTGATCGGCGGCCTGGCCAATCTTGCATATTACTACGGGGTCGAGTCGGTGAAGCTGCTGTTTATGCACCGGACGGGTGACCCTGTGGAAGTGGCCGAAATGCTCGGGCCTTCGTTGCGCATTTTGTTCCCCACTTTGGGCGGGTTACTCGCCGGGCTTGTCCTGCACTTCGGGCTGCGGCTGGCCGGGCCGCATCGGCCGACAAACCTACTCGAGGTGGTCGTGGCCGGCGACGGTCGGCTCCCGCTACGCAGTGGCTTGGTTAAGACGCTCTCGGCATTGATCAGCATCGGGACCGGCGCCTCGATCGGGCGCGAGGGCGGGGTGGTGCAGTTGGCGGCTACGCTGGCATCCAAGGCCGGGCAGTTGCTGGGCTACCAACCGTACCGACTGCGGTTGCTTGTTGGCTGCGGCGCCGCAGCAGGAATTGCCGCAGCGTATAACGCACCAATCTCGGGCGCGGTTTTCGCTGCAATGATCGTGCTGGGCAGCTTTTCGATGAATCTGTTTGCGCCGCTTGTGTTCGCCTCTGTGATAGCGGCGGTACTTACACGCAGCTTTTTCGGCATCCGTCCGTGGTATGTCGTACCCGAGTTCGATTTCACAAGTCTGAGCCAGTTGCCGTGGTTCGTCCTGCTCGGATTGGTTGCTGGCGCGCTCGGCGCGCTTTTCCTCGAATTGCTTAACTTGAGCGAGGCGCGATTTAACCGGCTCGGCGCCCCGGTGTACGCGCGACTTGCAGTCGCCGGGCTAATTGTGGGCCTTATTGCGGTGTGGTATCCGGGCGTGTGGGGGAACGGGTACGTGATCACAAATCGCATTCTGCACAACGAGTTCGGGGATGAGCCGTACCCGCTGTTATTCCTGACCGGGCTTTTTTGCGCGAAGCTGCTAGCCACGGCTGCCACAGTCGGCGCAGGCACCGTCGGAGGCGTATTCACACCCACCCTGTTTTTGGGCGCGAGCATGGGCAGCGCTTTTGGCATGGCCGTGCATCAGCTCGGGCAGGCTGAACAGCTCCCGACCGCAGTGTTTGCGCTGGTTGGCATGGCAGCCACGCTCTCGGCTACGACGCATTCGCCGCTGCTAGCCATGGTGATGGTTTTCGAGATTACGCTCAATTATTCGCTGATGCCGGCGCTCATGCTTGCCAGCGTGGTTTCTGTGCTCGTATCGCGAAGGTTGCACGGCGCGTCCATCTATACCGAGTCGCTCCGCGCGAAAGGCATCGAGGTCGAACACGAAGTGCTTGGCCATCCCGACCCCGCCGCGCTCAAGGTTGGCGATCTGATGCGCGCGCCAGTGCCGCCAGTGTACGAGAAGACAAAATTGAGTGAAATTGCAGCCCGGTTCCTAGCAAGTACGAACAACTTCCTGCCCGTCGTGAACGAGAAGCAGCAACTGGTCGGCGTAGTGGCTTTACAAGACCTGAAGGCGCATTTGACCGAGCAGGACGACATGGGGGTAATAGCCTACGACGTGATGCGCCCGCCGGCGGTGTGTGTGACGCCGAACCAGCCGTTGACCGATGTGCTCGCGCAGGTGCTAGCAAGCGAGCAGCGGCATATTCCTGTCGTAAACAATCTCGTCGAGAACAGGCTGATAGGGTCAATTTCGCGTGACGAGGTGTTGGCCATCTTTTCCGAAGCGCTGTCGCCGCGCGGCGAGCGTGTCGGGCGCCGAGGCAGTTCATGATGCCAGCAGCAGTCCAAGAGCGC
>JANWZY010000239.1 GCA_025061935.1 Verrucomicrobiia bacterium | reverse complement strand
TCCAGTCGCACTGGGGTTAGAACGTGGGTAGGAAAGCGTTGCAGCGAACGCCTCATGAGTCGCCAGACCATAATTCTCCTGGAAGACGATGCAGACCGCGTGCGGGAGTTCGAGTCCGCCGTGGCTGAACTTGGCCAGGCGTATCGCCTACGTGTGTGGCGTGATGCGCATCGCCTGATCGCCGAATGCCACGAGGTTTTGGCCGATACAGCACTTATCTCGCTGGATCATGACCTTAACAAGGAGACCCCGGACTCGCCTGACCCCGGCGATGGATTGGAGGTCGCCTCGTTTCTGGCGCGGCTGCCGCGCATTTGCCCGGTGATTTTGCACACGTCGAACACGGAGCGGCTCTGGTCCATGCACAACGAGTTTCGCTTCGGCGGTTGGGAAACCGAGCACGTGATGCCTTTGGGCACGGATTGGATCAGGAAGAGTTGGCTGCCGATGGCGCGGAAACTACTCGACAAGTTCAAGAGCGCCGGAACTGCGTATTTCCAGCCCATAAAACCGGCTGACCAGAGTGAACGACTTGCTCGCACGCTGCTCTCGTTGCATGGCCTGGCCATCGGCGATGGGATCGGCGAGATGATGTTCAGCCGGCCCGACAAAGCGCATCGAATGATTTTGGAAAACGATCTTCCGGCCGGGCCTTGGTGGCACACAGACGACACGGAAATGGCGATCGCCATCGTCGAGGTGCTGCGCTTGCTTGGCTCGGTGAATCAAGACGCACTGGCGCGGCAGTTCGCGTGGCGTTACGAACGCGACCCGGACCGCGGGTACGGAACCGGCGCGCGACACCTATTACGGATGATGACTCAGGGCGCAGACTGGCGAGTCACTTCAAGGGAAGCTTTTGGGGGACAAGGTTCAATGGGAAATGGTAGTGCAATGCGCGTTGCGCCGCTCGGGGCGTGGTTTGCGGATGATTTAGACCGGGCCGAGGCTGAAGCACGTGCATCGGCGGAGATCACGCATATGCATCCGGAAGGTATCGCCGGCGCGGTTGCCGTCGCCATCGCCGCTGCAATGGCTTGGCGATTGCGGGAGAGCCGCTCCCCGACGGCCCGAGCTGAGCTCATCGCCGAGGCGTACAAGCACACCCCAGAAAGCGAAACTCGGCAACGGATCGCTCGCGCACTCCAACTCGAGCTCGCTGAGTCCGCCGAAGTCGCAGCTCGCAGTCTGGGGAACGGCAGCAGCATCACATGTCCGGACACAGTTCCATTTGCAATTTGGTCTGCAGCGAAACATCTCTACAACTACCGGGAAGCCATCGCTGCCACAGCGTCCGTGGGGGGCGATGTGGATACGAACTGCGCTATTGTGGGCGGCATTGTAGCGTTGGCATGCGGCTGGGAAGGCACCCCCAGCGATTGGCTGGAACGAATGGAGCCGCTGCCGTATCCGACACCGGTTCCTCGAGCTTAGTGTGGCCAACTCAGGGCAAGTCGAAAAACCTCCGCTTCAAAACCTGCGAATTATTACGCTCGATCCTGGGGTAAACGCCCCGTAACCAGACCGGAATTGGGCCGCGCACACAGTTTGGGATGCGCGGGACAACCATCGCATTAATGCCGCCATGAGTTTTACTTCACTTGCCCCGTTCGGGCACATTCGACGGGACTGCATTACATCGGAGCAATTTGCCGAAGACGGGGAATTGAGCATTAAAAGCATAGCTTTGTGCCTTGCAAATTGAGCGAGATATGTTCAAAATGCGCGCATGCCGAAGTTGATTGAACGGCCGGGGATTTTGGCGCGGATTGAATCAGCATTCCGTTCTAACCCGGTCGTGCTGCTGCTCGGGCCGCGCCAGTGTGGCAAGACAACCCTGGCGCGTCAGTTTGCCAGCAAACACAATGCTGAATATTTCGACCTCGAGTCACCGACGGACTGGGCGCGCTTGGCGCAGCCGATGATTACCCTCGGGCCGCTCAGGGGTTGGGCGGTGATTGATGAGGCACAGTTGAAGCCTGAGCTTTTCCCTGTTCTGCGTGTCCTGGTGGATCGTGAGCCGTTGCCGGCGCGGTTCTTACTGCTTGGAAGCGCATCGCCGGACTTGACCACGGCCGTGTCCGAATCGCTGGCCGGGCGCGTGGCATTGATTCCGATGAGTGGCTTCGACCTATCGGAGGTCGGCTTGGGCGCCCTTCGAAAGCTCTGGTGGCGCGGCGGGTTTCCACGGTCTTTCCTTGCACGCTCCGACCAGGAAAGCCGTCAGTGGCGCGCCGACTTCATCCAGACATTTCTCGAGCGCGACCTGCGCCGATTTGGTGTGCAGGTTACACCCTTGGCACTGCGGCGGCTCTGGACAATGCTTGCGCATTATCACGGGCAGATTTGGAATGCGTCCGAAATTGGCCGTTCGCTCGGCGAGGCGCACACTACGGTCAAACGGCATTTGGACATTTTGTGTGGCGCATTTGTGGTGCGGCAATTGCCGCCGTGGTTCGAAAATATCGCGAAGCGACAGGTCAAGTCGCCAAAGGTGTACCTCCGCGACACTGGTTTATTGCACGAGCTGTTGGGTATCCCGTCGTTTGCGGCGCTCGAGGCGCATCCGAAACTTGGTGCTTCTTGGGAAGGATTTGTGCTCGAAGAAGTGCTGCGTGTAACAGGCGACCGCGACGCGTATTTTTGGAATACACAAGGCGGCGCCGAACTCGATCTGCTTGTGTTTGTCCACGGCCAACGGTTCGGGTTCGAGTTCAAGTACGCTGATGCGCCCACCGTAACCAAATCACTGACAGTTGCTCGCGAAGACTTGCAGTTGAAGCGGGTGTTTATTGTCTATCCCGGCGAAAAGTCATATACGCTCAACGATTGGGCTGAGGTGGTAGCCATAGGCGACCTACGGCCGCGGTTGGAAAGACTCGTCCGCGCGACCGGATAATCCCCCAGACCGGCATGAAATTGTTATTTGCGGTTTTTCTGGCGTTGGATGCATTAGCCACGGCTCCCGTTCCCTATGCGGACATAAGATGCAGCATCTACAAATGCGTTGACGCTAGAGCGTAGCTCTCCCACTTTCTTCCTCCACGACGTCGGGTCGTGCCGTTCAAAATAACTGATTTGTTCGTCGAACGCGTCCTGAACACGACAATTTTTCATTCCGCATGCAGCGTGAGCTGGGCAGGGACGAGTCCGGGAGATGTGGCACGCACGATGATTTGCCCCGGGTCGTTCCGTGACTGAATGATTGCCAGGCCGCGCCCGCGGAATGCGTTCCGAGCCGGGCCTTTGCCAGGCTCCGGATCGTGCAGATTGCCATTTTCGATGCCGAGCAGCGCAGCCGGGCCAACTATGTTGAACGTGACGCGGTTGGTCGCGTCGGGCACGCGCACGCCGGCAGCGTCAACAATCCTGAACTCGATGTGGCAAATGTCCCGCCCGTCAGCCCAGAGCTCGGTTGTGTCAGGCAAGAGTTGGATTCGGTATGGTTTGCCCGCGGTTTGCAACGCGAACTCGCAAGCCTGCCGCCCCTCAATTAGTCCAATGGCCTTTAACGTGCCCGGCTCGAACTGCACCTGCCAGCTTAAGGCGCCTTCAACCGCATCAGCCGCGCGTTTTTTGCCCAGTGGTTTACCGTTGAGGACGAGCTCGACCTCGGGGCACGTTGTGTAGCAATGAACCGTGACCGCTGTGTTCGGCGGCCAGTTCCAATGTTCTTGCAACCAGCCACCCCTGCCGCGCCGGTCCGTGCCCCGCCCTGAAGACACGCACAAATAGACCATCGGCCGGTCGGTCCACAGGCTTTGTCTGAACCATGCTAGCGGTTTCTTGAAACCACAAAGATCGAGTAGGCCCGAGCCGTTTGCGCGGTTCGGCCATGCACCGGCCTCGCCCAGGTAATCAATGCCTGTCCAGAGGAACTGTCCCGCCACATAATCGTTGTCGCGCACAACGGCCCAATCGTTGTACCGATGCCGCGTTTCGCTCCCGAGAATGACCCGTCGCGGATGCGCCGCGTGGTCAGCCGCATACCGTTGTTCCTGATAGTTGTAGCCTACCACGTCCAGCAACTCGCACAGGCCGATTGCCTCGGACATCGCCACATTCGCAAGCGCCATCGTCACGGGCCGGGTCGGATCGAGCTGCTTCACCGCTGCAATAAGCGGTTTGGCGTAGCGCACGATGTTCTCTGCAGGTGGATTCTCAGGCCGGTATTCCGCGCCCAGCACCGGATGCGAGAACGGATCGTTCGGGTAATCTATCTCGTTGCCAATGCTCCAGAGGATTATAGAGGGGTGGTTCCTGTCGCGCCGGACCATGTCTTGAATGTCGCGCAGCGCCCATTCCTCGAACACCTCGGCGTACCCGAATCTGCTGGCGCGGCCCGTGTTCCAACCGGTGAGCCACTTGTTCTTG
>JANWZY010000238.1:2090-4379 GCA_025061935.1 Verrucomicrobiia bacterium | reverse complement strand
ACGGCAAGTAAGGACAACTCTGTGCCGCCGGAGTCCAAGTTCCTACCCGTCGGCCCTTCAAGCGTGGTCAGCTCACGGACTGGCGGATTGGCCGCTGCCAATGCGGTCAGATCAATTGCCGTCCCACGCGGGTACGCGACAAATGTGACCCTGCGGACCGTGATCTGGTCCGAGGTCAGGCCGCCGGAGATGAATCGGAATTCCCACTCGTTGGTGCCGAAACTGACAGGCAGCCACGCTTCGAACCAACCATTGGGCTGCACGGTGACGGTCCATACAGCGCCCGTGCGCCTGTCAACAACTACGACTTTCTGGCTCCCGACAAATCCCATGCCTGCCAATAACTGCGGCAACTGATCAATGTTGTTCAGGTTGATGCGGATTAATTCCCTTGCTACGCCCGTAATTGCCTGAACGGCTGGCATGGTTGTGAGCTTCCGTTCGACATATTCTTCGGGATCAATCACGACCGGATGGACCTTGATGCCTGCGGCAGCGGCACGTTCGGCAGCTTGGAGTGTCGCGAGCCTGTCGCCGCGTTCTTGCGTCCAGCCGGATTCAACGGGCAACGTCGGAATACCATCAGTCAAGAGCACAATGTGTCGGTTCGGCACTGAGCCGCCCGCAATCGGGGCAGCGTTGGTCAGCGCTCCGATTGCAAGGTCAATACCTGCTGCGGTGTGCGTGCCGCCTTTGGCGCCTTCTGCCGCAACGACATTCAACGCAGCTTCGATCAACGCGAAATCGGTAGTCAGCGGCTGCACGACGCGCGTCTGCGCCGGGATCGGCGGCCCGGTTGAAATGCTACCCACGGGCGCGTTGCTAGTGTTGTACCGCGCAAATTTGACCACGCCGAGCCTAATGTACGGGCAGTTCGTGAGCATGCGCACAAGTCGGCGGCACGCCTCAACCTCTGCATCGAAAACTGTGTCAGTCTTCCCATCGCCGTTGAGGTCGAACCCGGTCAACCGCCTCGTACTGGCTGACGTGTCGATTACTAGCATAATGTCATGCACGAAATTGCTCTGATGCAGGCCGGTGTAGCCTTTCACAGGCACGACTGGCGTATCGCATTGCTGGCTCGGTGGCGCCGGCGGCTCGGTTATGAGCACAAGCACGTCACTACTGGCGGATGCGACGCCGTCATTGGCCGTAAGGCGCAACACGTACAACCCTGGATCAGAGAAGTAAGCGGCGGTGTTTGTCTCATCCGCGTCGGAGAAAGTGACCGAGCCGGGACCGCTTACCAACGACCACGTCACAGTTAGCACATCGTTTGTGGGCAGGCCGTCGTCGCTCGCGACACCGAGCAGCGTAACCGGTCCGGGCAACGTATTGGTTTGATTCGGCCCGGCCATGACTGTCGGCGGCGCATTCGCTATGACCACCACTTCGTCGCTCGCAGTCATTGATTGGCTACTGGCCGTCAGGCGCAGTGTGTATATGCCCGACTGGCTAAACGTAGCCGTGGTGACCGGGCTGTCCGGGTTCGAAAAGGTGACGCTGCCGGGCCCGGACACAACGCTCCATTGCGCCGACCAGGCTGGCTGCGCCGGGGCGCCCGGAGCCAAAACGAAATTGACCGATCCATTCAGCGTCGCACTGGCTGGCAATACAATCAGTTGGTCGGGGCCGGCATCAACGACCAAGCCTTGGAGCACAGGCTTGATTGTGATGCTCACCGTGGCCGGCGCTGAATCGTTCGTACCGTCATTTACCTTGTATGTGAACGTGTCCTGCCCGACGTAATTCAGAGCCGGTGTATAGGTCAAATTGGGTGGGGTGCCAGATAATGTGCCGTTGCCCGGTTGGCTGACCACCGTGTAGGTTAGCGGGCTGCCCTCTTGGTCGAACCCGCGCAAGCTGATCAAGACCGGCGTGTTCACAAAGCTCGTGACCGAAAGCGAATACGCGACCGGCGGCACGTTCGTCGGGTCGCATTGGACATAGCCCAGGAACCGGGCGGTGATCCGGTTCTGGCAAGCCAACCGGTAGCTCAGGAGCCGTACCTTGGCAAACCCGCACACGCGATACGCGGTGTTGGCGCCGGTGCCCCGCGCCTTGTCCCAAATCGGCACCACAATGTCCATTGTGCACAGGGTATCGAGTGCGCGCCGCACATCCTTGCTGTTATCTACGCCGGACAGCCCACGCACCCAGTCGCCAACGTTCACTTGGCGGTCTGATGGATTGTCCGGATTTATGTACGCAGAGCTGTTGCCAGGGGGTGTCAGGCTTCTAACAAGTGCTGGCGCGTTCTGCTCACCCGTCCACGAGAGCCAGCCGAAA
>JANWZY010000238.1:0-2080 GCA_025061935.1 Verrucomicrobiia bacterium | reverse complement strand
GCGTGCCATTGTAGATGTCATTTAGCACAGTGCCCGGCACAGCGCCGCGCAGCGTTTGGGCTGACAGCGCGATCGGGTACAACTCACAGCCTTGCCCTTGCGCGACGCCGGTGGATACAACCACGAACCCCAAGCATGCGCCCCACACAAGTCCGGAGCGCAGGCCGACAGATTTGTTGCTTCCCATTGCTTTCATTTTGCCGAATGTCGTTACTGTTGCACCCAAACCGAATTATTCTGCGGAACCAAAATCTCGCACACACGTGGCTGCGGCAGCGGCGCCAACGACAAGACCGCACCCTGGGCTGCCGCCCCACCACCCGCGGAAGAGGCTAAACTCGCACTCACTACCACAGGCTCGTAATCGTTGGCAGTAACCGTAAGCACTTGCTGGGGCGCGTCCGGTATGCCTGTGATCACAAAGCTGCCTTGCGCGTCCGTAGTCGTCTCGCCTTCGATCCCATCCAAGGCCACGACGGCGCCCGGCACCGGCTTGCCGGTCACAGCGTCCACTACCGTCCCGCGGTAGTTCGGCGCTACCCAGTTCGCAGGCGCATTCACGTGCACCCACACGCCTTGGCACGCGCGCAATTCGCCAAGTGTGTTCCCAGAATTGTCACCCGGGACGTACCACACCCTGTTCGTGCCCAAAAATGCCACCGCCATTTCGAGGTTCCCAGCTATGGGCGCAAACGCAGTGGCTGCGTCTTGATTCAACCGCGCGCTGTATCCGAGTAAGTTCCATCCAGGCTGGAGCTGTTGCCCGGCATACGAATTCACAGCATTGACCGGAGGCAACCCTGTGACCCGCAGCACGGCAGGCTCGCGCATGCGGATCCAATACGCCCTGCCGGCGACCATCGTCTTAAGATCGTTCAGCCCGGGCACACTCGGATTGTACCCCTGCCACCGGCCATCCACATAAGTCCATACTGCCTCGAACTTGCCAGCAATCGGCGCCAGTACTCGGGTAATACTTGTGTTGGTCGGCTGAAGCGGGAGCGAAATTAAGTTCCAGCCCTGTTGCAACGGCAGCTCGGCTTGCTGGACACCCGAGCCGCGCACATGGCTTGCGCACAATACCAGCGCGGCACCAAAGACAAGACCCACAAAAGTTTTTGCACACCGATGCCGCAATACCGGAAACGCGCAGGAACGAAATAAAACCTCATCCCGCAACTGAGTTAGAGCACTTGCGTTGCGTTTCATATCCACAAACGGCGCTGTCAGCTCGCTTTTTAACCCCCTTGTTAACTTTTTGATTTACCGCTTTGACCCGTCCAGCGGTACCATTCACCCGTTCGCACGGCCGGGCCTTTCTGCCGCTCCAACGGCCCACGCGCCAGACCGTGAACTGGTAAACTTGCTTAGGTCTAGAGCAACCCCCAAGCCAAGCTTGGAAGCGCTCCCAGACCGGTTTGTCCCCAAATTGGACACTGTTAACACTGTTTTAGCTAAATGCGTTTGCTAACGGCATACGTTAAAGCCTGCGGCGTTGGTTGATGCCGCAAGCACCTGATTACCAGGCTCTTAACTGTCTCGTCGAGCCGGACTCGAAAAAGCCGCGCGCATGGTGAATGCACGCTCGAGACGGGCCAGAACGCTATGTTACGAAAAAATGCGGACAATGCCTTCCGCAAAACTACGTGCTCGGTTTTTAGACACCGTGTCCACGTGTTGGACACCGATTTGGACACATTACCCTATGCAAAAGCTAAAACGGAATGCCGCATTGCAGTTAGGCCAAAAACGCGCTAGGCACCGAAAATTGCGCTTCTGCCGCGCGCTCAGTTGACCGTGCTGGACGCCGACGCGCGTGTTTAAGGTCGTTCATAACCCCTTGGCCCGCCAAACTTTCCCCTGACCAAACGAAACAGCGGTTCCGCCAGCTTTATCACACCGCCGCGCGTCAAAAAACGAAATGCACTTCGAGGCCCGTACCGCCGCAACAGACTCGCCGTTCGCTTCTTTTCAAGTTAAAAGCCGACAGCGCGAGAGAACATAACCCGCGGTGCTAACGGCGAGTACAAGGTACGAAACCACTTGCCGGCCCCGACGGGGAAAACAGAATTCAAAGCCC
>JANWZY010000237.1 GCA_025061935.1 Verrucomicrobiia bacterium | reverse complement strand
GCGCTGGAAGACGAAGCTGGCGTGTGTGGCGAACCAGGTTCGGCTGCTTGTGGACGGGTATTATCCGGAGAAAGAGATTCGCACCGCCGAGGTCAGTGCCGCTGTCCCGTTTGTTGCCGCTGTGCCTGCAGTGCGGGCATGGATGAAAAAGAAGCAGCGTGAGTGCATCAAGTTCGGCAATCTTGTCATGGAAGGGCGCGATATCGGCACGAATGTGTTTCCCGAGACTGAATTCAAGTTTTATCTTGATGCCGCGATAGAGGAACGCGCGCGGCGCAGGATGGCCGAAGGCGTGTCCGAGGACATAGCCAAGCGCGATTTGCAGGACAGCCAGCGCGCCACTGCGCCGCTGATGGTGCCGCTGGGTGCAATGGTGATCAACAATTCGAAACTCACTCCGGAGCAGACCAGCAGCATAATAATCGAGGAGGTCCGCAAACGTTTAGCGGCCAGGAAATGAGCGTTTGATCGAGCCTGTGGCCCATCGAATGCGCTTCGGGTATCGTGTGGCGTGGCACCTGTTACGGTGCCTGTTCCGGATTGTCTTCAGGTGGCGCGTGTTCGGCGCCGAGCACGTGCCGGCGCGCGGCCCGTTCATTTTGGCGGCGAACCATGCCAGCTACCTCGACCCCCCCGTGCTCGGCGCAGCATGCCCGCGCGAGCTGTGCTACCTGGCGCGAAAGTCGTTGTTCCGATTCAAGCCGTTCGCCGCACTGATCCGCTGGTGCAACGCGGTCCCGGTCGAGCGCGACGGCGCCGGCGCCGAAGGACTCAAGACTGTGTTGGACAAGCTAGGCGCTGGTTGGGGCGTGCTCATGTTTCCCGAAGGCACGCGGAGCCCGGACGGGCGCCTGCAGCCGGGGCGGCTCGGCATAGGACTTTTGGTAGTTAAAAGTCGCGCGCCCGTGGTGCCGGTGCGGGTGTTCGGCACAGACCGCGCGCTGGGCCGCGGCGCGGCAGTGCCAAGGCCGTGCAGGATAACGGTCGTGTTCGGCGCGCCACTTGATTTTACAAAACGATCTGCTGAGGCGCGAAATTGCTCGAAAGCCGAGCTTAGGCGTTGCTACCAACAGATTGCAGACGAGGTAATGAGTGCGATTGCGAAGCTCGGGCCACCTCGCCAGTAATGCTGCGCAGAGGTAAGCCCTGGCGCCCGGCGCCGGCTTCCCGGCAGGCGGATTGCCTAGGCGCCGCCAGGTTCCGTGTAGGGGCAGTGTCACCCTGCGAACGGCCGTGGGCGAATAAGTGCTTCTGGTTCGGAACGCTTACTGGGTCATCCCGGCCGGCGGCTGCCCGCGCCGGGGCAAAAAAACTGACTGGTCAGGCCGGGTAGGTTTCTGGTTGAATGCGGCGAGTATGTTTACTGGCACGTACACGGCAATAGTGACTCCGTTCAAGAACGGTAAGGTAGATGAGGCCGCACTCGAGCGGTTGGTGCGGATGCAGGTCAAAGCGGGGGTGGATGGGATTGTGCCTGTAGGCACCACGGGTGAGTCGGCCACGCTCGACTACGAAGAGCACATCCATGTGATCCGGCTCGCGATCAAGTTCGCGGCCGGGAAAATCAAGGTGATCGCGGGAACCGGTGCGAACTCTACGCGCGAAGCGGTGTATTTGACGCAAGAGGCAGAGAAGGCCGGGGCAGACGGCTCGCTGCAGGTTGCGCCCTACTACAACCGGCCCACGCAGGAAGGCTTGTTCCAGCACTTCCGCGAAGTTGCGCGCGCGACCAGGCTGCCGATCCTGTTGTATAACATCCCGAGCCGATGCGGCGTCGAGATCGGTGTCGAGACGGTCAAGCGGCTCGCTTCCGAGTGCAAAAACATTGTGGGCATTAAAGAGGCCGGCGGTAGCGCCGACCGCGTCTCGCAGCTACGTGTGGCGCTCGGACTGAAATTTGTAATCCTGAGCGGCGACGACTCGCTCACGTTGCCGTTCATGGCTGTCGGCGCACAAGGGGTAATCAGTGTGGCATCGAACGTCGCGCCAGCCGAAGTTGCCCGAATGGTCCGCGCGTTTGCAAACGGTGATCCTGCGAGCGCGCTGAAGCTCCATTTAAAGCTGTACCCGCTGTTCAAGGATTTGTTCATCGAGACGAATCCGATACCGGTCAAGGCTGCGCTGGCGATGATGGGCTTGATCGAGGAAGAGTACCGGCTGCCGCTTGTACCCATGACACCGCAGAACCGGCAAAAGCTGGAGGCGACACTACGCGCACTGAGGCTAGTGAAATGACAACGCCCGCCAGGTGAACTGGCGCTTACGGTTACGTGTACAGGACACGCAACAGCGCAACGAGTTGAAAGCCAGGCACGTTCGGACATGACAAGGATCATTCTCACAGGCGCCAAAGGACGGATGGGCACAGCAGTGCGAACATGCATCCGCTCCTACAGCGATTTGGAACTTGTAGCCGAAATTGATCTAGGCGACGACCTCGCCGCACATATCGCCCGGGGCGACGTGGTGGTGGACTTCAGCGTGCACACGGCCACTGTGCCAATCCTCGAATGCTGCGCCGCGCACGGCAAGCCGGCCGTGGTTGGCACCACTGGCCATTCGGAAGCCGAGCGCAAACGCATCAAGGAACTGACGCAGCGCATCCCAGTTGTGCTTGCCCCCAACTTTTCCGCAGGCGTGAACGCACTCTTCTGGCTTGTGCGCAAAGCCGCGGAAATTTTGGGCCCAGATTTCGACCTCGAAATAGTCGAGATGCACCATCGGCTAAAGAAGGACGCGCCCAGCGGCACGGCCAAGGCATTGGCCGAGATCCTGGCCGAGACCCGCGGCTTGAATCTCGAGGCGGCGGCGCGGCACGGCCGCGTAGGCATTGTGGGCGAACGGCCCAAGGCCGAGATCGGTATTCACGCAGTCCGCGGCGGCGACATCGTCGGCACGCACACTGTGATTTTCGCCGGGAACGGCGAGCGGCTCGAACTGACACATCACGCGACCAGCCGCGACACGTTCGCGCACGGAGCGTTGCGCGCGGCAAGATGGGTCATAGGCAAGAGCCCAGGACTCTACGACATGCGCGACGTGCTCGGGCTGCGGTCAGCATAGGAGCCAGACAAGAGCAAATTTGACAAGAGGCGTGGGCGAGCAGAAGACACTAAGCCCCGGAACCGGTTTCGGAAGTGGGCGGATCGCCTTCGTCGCGCTCGGATCAAATTTGGGCGATTCAACCCGGATTGTCCGATCCGCAATGGCACGGCTCCAACAGCTCACGGACCAGCCGCTGGTGAAATCATCGTTGTGGGAAACTGAGCCAGTGGACTGTCCGCCCGGCACGCGGCCGTTTATCAATGCCGTGGTGGGTATTCATGCAAGCCCAACTGAAACGCCCGAGTCGCTCCTGGCGAAGCTGCAGCAGATAGAAGACGAGTTCGGGAGACTCCGCACGGGCGCCCGCAATGAACCGCGTACGCTCGACCTCGACCTGATCGCGTTCGGCGACGAGACCCGGCAGACGCCGGAACTAACCCTGCCCCATCCACGCGCACACCTGCGCCGTTTCGTGCTCGAGCCGCTAGCCGAGATCGCGCCCGAGCTGGTCTTGCCGGGCCAAATCCTGTCAGTGCGGGAACTGTTGGCCAGGCTACCACCAGCGCACTGCAAGAGGATCGAACCTACCCCGACCTGAAGATGAACCTTCCGCCAGTCATTCTCGCATCCGCGTCCCCGCGTCGCGCTGAGCTGCTACGACAGCTTGTGCCAGAGTTCCGGATCGTGCCCAGCAACGTCCCAGAGTTGCTCGACGATCAGTTGACCGCGTGGGAACAAGCACAATTGAACGCGTGCAGGAAAGCGCGGACGGTCGCGAAACGGTTCCGAGACGCGCTCGTGATCGGCGCCGACACCATCGTGTGTTTGCCAGAAGAAAACAAGCTTTTCGGCAAGCCGGGTTCTATTCAGGAAGCGGTGCAAATGCTCAAGCAGCTTCAAGGCCGTACGCACGCAGTTATCACGGGCCTTTGCCTGACTCATTACCGGCTCAACAAACAAACCGTGTGCGCCGAATGGACCGACGTACGGTTCCACCCCCTTACCGAGGAACAGATTCGCCGGTATCTTGACCTGGTCAATCCCCTCGACAAAGCGGGTGCATACGCAATTCAAGAGCACGGCGAACTGCTCGTGGCCGAAATTTCCGGCTCGTACAGCAACGTGGTCGGACTACCATTGGAGCGGTTGAGCGAAGAATTGCGGCGCTGGTCGCGGTAAGAATCAGATCGATGCCTTGCGGCCTGCTGATGCCTTGCGACCTACGCCACACCGCTCTATTCCTTAGCCCCGTCAGCATCGCGTTGCTAAGAAACGCACAGTGCGCGCCGTAACTGTGGGCGGGGCCATTCCGGGATAGTCGCAAGTGATACCCAAGACC
>JANWZY010000236.1 GCA_025061935.1 Verrucomicrobiia bacterium | reverse complement strand
ATATTGCCGTTTGTCGCGCTAAGGCCGTAAAACCACAGATTCGGATTTTCACCTGTTAATGCACGAAGGTTAACCTCTGCCGCTTGGTTGCATGCCGTTACCGCGCGCGGTTCAGCAAGCCAGTTAATGTACCATTCCAAATCGGTGTAGCCGTCGGCGTTCGTGCGGTTATTGTTTGCCACCGCAGGGTTCCAGCCCATCGCAACCTCCCAGTAGTCAGGAATCCCGTCATTATCGGTATCAACCGGCGGCACTGCAGAGTTCAGCACCGGCCAACCGCGCACAAAAATGTAATTTGTGCCGTTTATCGTGTTGGTTACGTAATCGGTCGCCTGGTCGCTCGGCCCGACCGCGTCAACAATCATGCCGGTCTGCATCCGTACAGTTTGGATCAGACGCCGGTCAACCGCGTCGCGCGCGAGCCACGCGCCCCCAAATGCCAGCACGCGCTGATAGGCCACCGCCGCTGCGTCTGTAGCCACCTCCGGTAACGGGTATCGGCTCGACGCAGCCGTGTACGGGAACCCGCTGAACATGCCCCAGCCGGTGTTCGACCCGTCGAGTAGCCCGTTCTTGTTCGAGTCAATCATGTTGCCAGATTGGTAGATGACGGTGTTGGTGGTGCCACTGGCAAAGGCCGTGTTCGGCGTCTTTGTGCTCGGCCCGGCGATAAGATAGTTGCCCACGTAGTTGATGTAATTCGTGAAGCCGCCCGGATTGTCGGCACTGTCATCCGCAGAGTAGCCGGCGCGGTCGCCCCAGTTGTAAATCACGTTGTTTACGAAGTCCAACTTGATCCTGTCTCCTAGGCGCGGGTTCCGATTTTTGTGGTGCTGGTACAAGTTGTGGTGGAAGGTCAATGCACCTGCGCCGTAACGCAGCAGCGAGCCGTACCCGTGCGCACCTTTTTGATGCTGCGAATTGTTGAGGCTTTCCGAAATCATGCACCACTGCACGGTCACGTTGGTCGAATAGGTCACCGAGAGACATTCATCCACGCTCCAGGACGCGGATACATGGTCCAAGATAACGTTTGTGCTCTGGTACACCCAAATTGCGTCCCCTTCAAAGTTAGTGTCTACATCACCGGGTCGGACGCGGATGTGCCGGATGATTACATTCTGCGCGCGGGACAAAGTTAGCGAGCGGCGCCTGAGCGTGATGCCGTCGCCAGGCGCAGTCTGGCCTGCGATCGTAATGTTTGACTTGCTGATGGTAAGATCGCTGGCCAAATCAATCGTGCCCGAAACCTTGAAAAGTATTGTCCGGCCGGTGCTGGGCGCTGTGCTAATGCCGTTGCGCAACGAGCCGGGGCCGCTGTCGTTGAGATTGGTCACATAATAGACGTCGCCGCCCCGACCGCCGGAGGCAAACCGGCCACAGCCTTCGGCGCCGGGAAACGCGGGTGTCTGCGCTACTAACTGCTGCGCCAGAATCACCCCAAAAAGCAACCCAATACCAGCACCTCCTTGGACGAGCCTTTGCAGGCAAACTGACAATTTTTCCATTGCACACGCGCGTATAACCACGCCCACTGCAAAATATCTTAAACCCACTGTCTTGTCCATTTCCCAATCGAATCCTACGGCAAGAGACAACGCTTGAACCTATGGGCCGGGTCGGTCCGGTACCCGTTCCAATCTATTCGTCACGATTGAACCGCTTACGAATGTCCATCGGCCGACTAAGTTCCCCTGAGGACCCCACCGCCGCGCGGTACCTTCGCACTTAAAGTCGCGCCACATTGACTCGGCCTTCAGGCGGCCATTTGGCCAGAACTGGCGCCAAACGCTGCGGCCGCCTTGACCATGCTCCCATTCCCATAGCTTCCTGCCCGTGCAGTCCCAGAACGTTTCACGTCCGGTTTTACGCCCTAGCTCGAAGCATGCCTCCCACTGTTTCTTGCCATCGGGATGCCATGCGGTTTGCAAGCCGTGCAACAGCCAGCGACCGTCATCAGCGACACCGCCGCGCCACACAGCTCGCAGTGCCCCGTTCGGGTACCGTTCTTCGATAACCTCGACCCGCCTTATCTGCGTTGCTGTTGAACGCATCAATTCCGCGTCCGTGTCAGGCCACGGCGCATCGGATAAAATCCATGCCTCATTAAACTCGAAGTGCAGGCACGGGTGGTTCATCGAAGTGACAAGATGGATCATGCCGTTCGGTGCCTGGGCTACTGCGGCGTACCCGAGCGTGGCCTCGCCACCGCGCCGCGCCGGGTTTTCGTGCGGTTGCGCGCCCGGCAGTTTTTTTATCCGCCAGGTCTTCCCATCGTCGTCAGACAGCGCAACGAAGCTGCCGCGATTTGTCATGCCTTCGGGTTGCCTGCCGCGAATGTCCTGGAAATCGCCGACAAAAAGCAGCCTCCCACTGGCCAGCCGACGCAACCCTGGCCGCTGGTTTGTACCTTTCGCAGGAAAAATCGTTTTGCTTCTTTCCCACGTTCTACCCCCATCGCGCGAGATAACCTGCGGCATGTAACCGTCAATGTTGCTATCTTTGCCCCCCAACCCAAGGATGGCGCCGTCGCCCAGCGGCGCGAACACGGTGTGACGGCCAGCGCTGCGCCCGCCGGGGTCGTACCAGGTCGCGCCATTGTCATCACTAGCCCAAAGAACCGAACTCGGGCCTTTGGCGTCACTAGCGACGAAAATTGTTCCCGTCGGACTCCGAAACGCAGTGTTGATCGGCTGGCGGTCGTGCGGGCCGACAGGGCCGACAAACCGCGGGAACCGCACTTCGCTCCACGTCGCCCCGTTGTCTTTCGACTCGATCCACTGGAAAGGGAACGCGCTGGTCAGCTCCGGGCAACCCCAGAAGAGTCGCACAGTCTGCCCGTCGGTAAACAGCAGCGGCGCGTGGTCGTTTGCGCCGGGGAAATCCACGAACGGGCTAGGAAAGTCCCATTCGTCCGCGCCGAAGCGCAGCCGGGTTGCAATCAGTGACACCTCCGACTCGTATTCGGTGTACGAGGTGTAAATGACGAGCAACACATCGCCATTCGGGCAAACCGTCAGGGCGGGGCTGTGGTTGTGACCACGGAAGCTCGGCGGGAACCCTGCTGCGTCTATCGCCGCGCGCGGCGAGTTATCGGGCGGCACGGGCAACAGGTAACGCTTGCGGAAATACGGCTTGTCCGGGGGCGGGCCAATATGCGCGCGTGAAGTATCCTGCCTGACGCACTGGGTCACGAAGCTCGGCTCGGCCGGTAACGGCGGCGTTGAATAAAACGGCGCCTGCACGACGCGGAATCCGATGTGGTGTCTACCGAACTCGCCCGAGGATTTCGGGTCAACGCCGAACGCGGGCGCGATCCCGGCCCGGTGCGTAACGTGCCTGTATTCGGCAGGTGTGCCGCGTTTCTTTGTGTCGTCGAGCCGACCGCCCCGAACCACGCGCGCGAACCCGGTGGCGCGCCCGACAGGGTTCGTCTTCGGCTCGGGCGTGTACGGCCCGTGCCAGTCGTAGCACCATTCGAGCGGGTCCTGAAGCATCCCCCCGATGCCGAGTTCTTCGGCGCGGCGCGCTGCGTATTCCCACTCGGCCTCGGTCGGCAGCCGGTACGGAATGCCCTCGCGCTGCGAGAGCCAATCGCAAAACGCGACAGCGTCGCGCCAACTTATGCCCGCTGCGGCGGGCGCAAAGTTTGTGTTGCCGTCGAATCCCGGCCGGAACAAACGGTACTGCTCCAGTGTCACTTCGGTTGCGCCGATCCAAAACGGTCTGGTCAGAGTCACTTGGTGCGCCGGCGCCTCGTCGAAACATTTGTCACGGTCACCACCTGCCTCACTGTTGCCCATCTGGAACACGCCCGGCGGCACTTGTACAAACACCATCCCGATCGAGTTCGTGAATCGCGACGGGCCTGCGGCGCCTTCAAAACAGCTCAGCATCAAAATTGTCGCGAAAGACCGACGCGCAAACACTGGGAATTTCATCTGGCTCGCACTCAGGTGGGTTAAAAACAGTTGCGCCGCTGCACGCGCAGCGGACGCGACATCGAAGGACCGCTTTGTAACCGCACGCAGACGCTTCATTACAAATCATGGTCGGGGCGGTGAGATTTGAACTCACGACCTCTTGCACCCCAAGCAAGCGCGCACTCCAGGCTGCGCCACGCCCCGACCCGACTGGCACCTCGCCAGACCGACAGCATCATACCGCGTTTAATGCGGTTTTCAACACCCAAGATTTGCTGCCCGGACTCTTGTGCGCATGGACTATCGCGCTCCGTCCCAACCTCGAATCCATTCTTGGCCCGGACGTGGAACTACCCGAGCATGCTAACCTCGTCCTGGGTTGGCACTCGATGTGTGTCGGGTTGGTTCGTTCGCTCGGCCCGCATTTTTCACAGTCATTCATTAGCGCCGAGCTGCAACCCCGGTGCT
>JANWZY010000235.1 GCA_025061935.1 Verrucomicrobiia bacterium | reverse complement strand
TGCACGTCCATGTCCAGGAACACTTTTTTGCCGAGCAAGGCTTCCATCTCTTGGCGTGCGGCCTGCCCGATCTCCCGAATGCGCTGGCCCCCCGCACCGATCAACATCCGTTTATACCGGTCATTTGCAGCCAGAAGCGTCGCTTTCACATGCACGAGCGGTTGGCCCTTGCTGTTAAGCCGCTCCTCGACTGCACCTATCTCGACTGCAGTGCGGTACGGGACTTCGTCGTCCATGATCAAGTACACCTTTTCCCGGATCAGCTCACCCAGCATGAAGTTGAGGTGCGCGTTTGTGACTTGGTCCTCGGGGTACAGTGGCGGGCCAATGGGTAGCTGCGCCAAAATTCCTTGCACAAGCTCTTCCAATCCTTGCCCTGTGAAAGCGGAGACTTCGTACACGCCGGCATATTGGTCGTGTCGCGCCTTCCAAAAGTCAGCGTACGGGCGCTCGGGTAGATCGAGTTTGCTCAGGCAAAGCAAACGTGGCTGCTTAACAGCCGCAAGCGCTTCCAGGACCATCTCGTCTTCCGGCCCGACCGCACGGGATGGATCCGCTACATGCACGACCACGTCTATGCCTTCGAGCGCTTTGCGCGCGCGCTCGTGCAATCGGTCAACCAGTTTGCTGGCGTGCGTCTTGAAGAACCCCGGCGTGTCAACGAACACGATCTGGCCCTGCGGACGATTAACCACGCCCTGGATCGGGTCGCGCGTCGTTTGCGGCTTCGGCGTCACGATTGAAATCTTCCGCCCGACAAGCGCATTGAGCAACGTGGACTTGCCCACGTTGGTCCGCCCCACCAACACGGCCAACCCGGACCTGAACTCGGAGTGGGGCGTACTGGCGCTTAGCCCGGCTGCTGTATCAGCGAGATTGTTTTTACCAGCGTCCATAGCCCAGCAAAATTCGACCTGCCACAAACAAGCTCAATGATATCTCACTGTTAGGCACAAGGCACTCCCTAAACTTTTTCAAGTGTGCCTCTTTTTCAACTGTGCCTTGCCAGACCTGCCACAGGACGAGCTTCAGGTGTTTGCCATACCGAAGTTGGGCTGGCAAGATAACCCGCGCCAGAACGAGAGCTGAAACTAGCGGAGCCGAAGTATGAGCTGGAGCTTTGATTGGACGAGTGTGAATAAGCCTTGGCGCCCACCTCGACCTTGGCATGACTGCCAAAGAGTGGCCGGGCTCCCACTTGCTTTGACCCTCGCAGGACTGATTTGGTTCGCCGCCGCGCCAGGAACCCTTGCGGGAACGACCGTGGGCCGGTTACGCTGCGAATACTTGGAAAATCCGGAAGGGATTGACCTGCGGCAGCCGCGCCTGAGCTGGGTCATCTATTCGACTGTGCCCGGCCAGCGCCAAACAGCGTATCAAGTGCTGGTCGCAAGCAGCCTTGCGAAACTGCACGCTGACGTGGGCGACTTATGGGACAGCGGTAAAGTTGAATCAGACCAATCAATCCATGTGCGGTACGCCGGCCGGCCACTGCAATCGCATCAGGTCTGCTACTGGAAGGTTCGCGTTTGGGACAAAGACGGTCGCCCCACCCCGTGGAGCAAGCCTGCGCGCTGGTCCATGGGCATGCTCGAACCGTCAGATTGGAAAGCGAAATGGATCGGGCTCGACGGCGTCGAGAAGACGAACTGGCTCAGCGGCACCTGTTGGATTTGGTACCCGGTGGCCGAGCCGCACAAGGCCGCGCCGCCGGGCACGAATTTTTTCAGGCGCCTAGTGCGGCTGCCCCCCGGGCGGAAGATCAAAAGCGCTATTTTCCAATATGCCGGCGACGATGAATGCCGCGGCTGGCTCAACGGCCGCGACCTAGGCGCGCGCCGCGGTACAAGGAACGTCAAGTACAACGATATCACCGGCCGGCTCGAGCCAGGCACGACTTACGTTTTCGGCCTGAGTGGGGTCAACGCCGGTGTACAAGCTTCCCCAGCCGGTGTCGTCGGCCTGATCGAAATCGAGTTCGCCGACGGCGAGCGGATCGTCATCCCGACCGATGAGCAGTGGAAAGCTTCTGACAAGGAGTACCCGGGTTGGAGCACACCCGAGTTCGATGACTCGGCGTGGGTCAACGCGACCAACCTCGGCCCCGTCGGGATTCAACCTTGGGGTAACGTGCGGACTGCCGAGGACAGGCGCCTGCCCGCGCGCTGGCTCAGGAAAGAGTTTGTTCTGACCGAACGCCCCAGCCGCGCCGTAGTGTACTACTCAGGCCTCGGGCTTTCGGAACTTTATCTAAACGGTAGGAAAGTAGGCGACCACGTGCTCTCCCCAGCGCTGTCGGATTACAGCAAGCGCGTTTTCTACGTCACGTTTGATGTAACTGCGCGCCTGCGCCCGGGCACAAACGCGCTTGGCGTGGTGCTAGGCGGCGGGCGGTACTACGCCGACCGCAGCCGCGTGTACGCCGGCACGGTAAGTTACGGGTTCCCGAAACTGTTGCTCCAACTGCGCATCGAGCATGCCGACGGGTCAGTAACTGAAATCATCAGCGACGAGTCCTGGAAGCTAGCCACCAACGGCCCGATCCTGATCAACAGCGAGTTCGACGGCGAATACTACGACGCCCGGAACGAATTCGACGGCTGGTCCGAACCGGGCTTCGACGACTCGCGCTGGTTAAACGCGCAACTTGTGCCCGCCCCTGCTGGCAAGCTGGCCGCGCAACTGATCGAGCCAATCCGAGTCACGCAAACGCTGAACCCGGTAGCGGTTACCGAGCCGGAGCCGGGCGTGTTCATCTTCGACATGGGCCAAAACATGGTTGGGTGGTGCAAACTCAGGGTCCGCGCCCCGGCCGGCACAACCATTACCCTGCGCCACGCCGAAACGCTCAAGCCCGACGGCACGCTCTACACCGCTAACCTGCGCGGTGCCAAAGCCACAGACACGTACGTGTGTAAGGGCCGGGGACTCGAAGTGTACGAACCGCGATTTACCTACCACGGATTCAGATACGTCGAGGTGCGCGGTTACCCGGGCCGGCCCGGCTTGCACACAATCCAAGGCCGCGTCGTGCACGACGATCTGCCACCGGCAGGCGCGTTCGAATGCTCGCACCCGCTGCTTAATAGGCTGTACAGCAACGTCGTCTGGGGCGTGCGCGGAAACTACCGGAGCATACCCACTGACTGCCCCCAACGCGACGAACGCCAGGGGTGGCTCGGCGACCGGTCCGAAGAATCGCGCGGCGAAGCGTACCTGTTCAACAATGCAGCCTTCTACGCGAAATGGCTCCAAGACATCGCCGACGCACAACGCGAGTCCGGGAGCATCCCTGACGTAGCGCCACCGTATTGGCCTATCTACAACGACGACGTGACCTGGCCCAGCACTGCAATCATTATCCCCAACACACTTTATCGGCAATTCGCTGACACGGACGTGATCGCCCGGCAATACGCGCCGGCCAAGAAGTGGATCGAATACATGCTCGGCTTCGTCACCAACGGCATTATATCGAAAGACAGTTACGGCGACTGGTGCGTGCCGCCAGAGGACCCTGTACTTATCCACACCAAGGACACCAATCGCATCACGAGCAAAGCACTGCTGGCCACAGCGTACTTTTATTATGACCTCCGACTAATGCAAAAGTACGCCACCATGCTGGGCAAAACAAACGACGCTGCGCGATTTGCGGAGCTTGCCGAAGTGGTCAAGGCGGCATTCAATCGCGAATTCCTGGACCGCCGCCGCGGCAGGTACGACAACGGCACGCAAACTTCGTGCGTGCTACCACTTGCATTCGGACTCGTCCCGGACGAATGCCGTAGCCGTGTATTCGCGCACTTAGTCGAGAAGATCGAAACCGAATCAAAAGGCCACATCGGCACTGGCCTGATCGGTGCGCAGTACCTGATGCGCGTGCTCTCCGACCATGGCCGCCCCGACCTCGCATTCACGATCGCTACGCAAGTCACTTATCCCAGTTGGGGGTACATGATCAGCAAGGGCGCAACCACCATTTGGGAACTGTGGAACGGCGATACAGCCGACCCAGCAATGAACTCGCACAACCACGTCATGCTTGTTGGCGACCTGGTCGTCTGGCTCTTCGAGTACCTGGCAGGAATTGCCCCGGACGAGACCCGGCCTGGATTCAAACACATCATCATGAAGCCGCACCCGGTCGAAGGACTCACGTTTGTCAGGGCCACACTCGACTCACCCTACGGCTTAATCAGCAGCCACTGGCGGAAGACCAGTTCGGCCTTCGTGTGGCGCATAACCATCCCTCCGAACACAACTGCTACTGCGTTTGTTCCCGGCACAGACCCGGCGCAGGTGCGCATAAACGGCAAGCAGGCGGGCCGTGCGCAGGGCGTCCGATTTATCCGGACCGAGCACGACCGCGTCGTGTTCAGCCTGGTGAGCGGCACGTACCGTTTTTCGGTAAATTGAATAGCTGCAACTCATGCCGAAATTTGACACGTAGAAAGTCTTATTGTTAAGGTGGGC
>JANWZY010000234.1 GCA_025061935.1 Verrucomicrobiia bacterium | reverse complement strand
GGCGGACATCATCCAGATTCCAGCGTTTCTGTGTCGGCAGACCGACCTAATCAAGGCTGCGGCTCAGACCGGGCGCATACTCAATCTCAAGAAGGGCCAGTTTCTTGCGCCGGGGGATATGAAGCAGGTTGTGGCGAAGGCTCAGCACTTTGGTGCAACACGGTTGCTCGTGACAGAAAGGGGTACAACTTTCGGCTACAACAACCTTGTTGCCGACATGCGCGCGATCCCGATTATGCGTCAGTTCGGGTTCCCGGTCGTGTTCGATGCGACACATTCGGTCCAGTTACCTGGCGGTGCGGGCACACATTCGTCTGGCCAGAGCGCGTTCGCGCCTGTGCTCGCCCGCGCCGCAGTGGCTGCTGGTGCGGACGGTGTGTTTATTGAGACGCACCCGTGTCCTGATCGCGCGCTCAGCGACGGGCCGAACATGATCCGGCTTTCAGACATGCCCGACGTGTTAGATGAATTGGCGCGCATATTCGACGCGGTACGCCGTGCTGGGGGGTAATGCAGTGTAATGCGCCGCGCGGGTTTGATTTCCTTCCTTGCTCGACCTGCAGCCGTTCGAGTGGCATCTTGGCGCCGGAGCAGCGATACGATGAAGACTGTGCGAGGCCAGGCGCGTGGTCGGACAGGGGCAGATTCCCGGGCGAGTCAAGGAATTGGTCCTGTAAATTTGTGCTGCATCAGGATTTTTCGTTTAGCGGTTCCGCAGAGTGCGTGGCGGGCAATCTCGGCCCCCTGTAAGGGTATGGATCCTGGCCCAGTTTTGTGTAGGTGGGGCGTGCGGACTTGGGGAATTATGCGGGTGTGGCTGGCCGTGGCGTTCTTGGGGCTGGTTGTGCGCGCGCAGGATACACTCCCGGGCAGGATCAAGAATTTTTCGCTGCCGGAATATTTTAATCCGCCGAACGAAAGTCGGTTGCGTGCACTGCTACGAGGTACCGAAGCCGAGCTGAGGGCTGACGGGACGATAATCATTCACCGGCTCCATGCGGAGACGTTTTATGCGACCGGTGAGCGCGAGCTTGAAATCCGTGCACCGGTGTGCCAATACGATTCGGCGAGCCGCCTCGCGCAGTCGGATGGCGCGTTGGAACTGCAGACTGGTGATGGGCGGCTGGTTGTTCGGGGCAGAGGTTTTTTGTGGCGGCGCGATGAGGCAATCCTCATTATTTCGAACGACGTGTATTGCATTTTGAAGTCAATTTCGAGCCGTGGTGTTGTGCATGCCGCTGCGCTAGCAGGCGGGCTGCTGAGTGCTACGGGTCAAACTGACCTACCGCAGGTTGCCGACTCCGGTCGCGGCGCGCGTACGCAGACGGAAATTTTTGCGGACCGGGCCGAGTTCGACCTCAGATCGAACGTGGCACGCTACGCTGGCAACGTGCGCGTGGAAAACCCCGCATTGAAACTGCGGTGCGAGCTTCTTACGGCGCGGTTGCCTGCGGGAGCGGGGCGTATCGAGAGCATTGTAGCCGAGGGAAATGTGGAATTCGACGCGCTGGACGGCAGCGGCAAACGGATTCGCGGCACCGGCCAGAAGGCGGTTTACACGTATAGTGCTACTGAAACCGCGACGAACGAAATCGTCGAGTTGACCGGAAATCCGCTCCTGCATAGCGACCAAGGCACGTTGGCCGGCGATACCATTGTGTTTGACAGGCTCACGGGCCGGGTAACCGCCACAAACCCGCGAATGACAGTGCTGCAGGCCGAGCAGGCGGCGACGAACGCGCCGAGCCGGGCCGGGTCGGGCACTGGCGTGAATCAAACTGGAGCCGATGAATTGCATACGCCTCCACCTGCTCGTGCTGCAGACGCGCCGGCGCCGACAGCAGCGGACCCGCAACGTTCAGCCGACAAACCATGAGTACAGACCAGCCAGTGCCGCGAAGCACGCCGCAGATGAATTCGACCGGGGCGCCGCGCCCGGCTGCATCCGGGCTGTTGGTCACCGACAGGCTCGTGAAGCAGTTCAAGAAGCGCAGGGTGGTTAACGGCGTCTCGATCGTGGTGCGCGCGGGCGAGATCGTAGGGCTGCTCGGGCCTAATGGTGCTGGCAAAACGACCACATTTAACATCATTGCCGGTTTGATCAGGCCGGATGAGGGGAGGGTCGAGTTTGACGGACACGACGTCACCCGGTTACCAATGCACAAGCGCGCGCGGCTCGGCCTCGGCTACTTGACGCAGGAACCTTCAGTTTTCAGGAAACTAACCGTCGAGCAAAACATTTTGGCGATATTGGAAACATGTAAACTTCCAGCCGCTGAACGCGCTGTGCGGCTTGCGTACTTGCTCGAAGAATTGGACCTGACGCCGCTGGCAAAGCACAAGGCTTACACTTTGAGCGGCGGCGAGAAGCGCCGGTTGGAAATTACGCGCGCGCTGGTCACGAATCCGAAACTGTTGCTGCTGGACGAGCCGTTTACCGGCATCGACCCGATTGCAGTTTATGAGGTGCAGAAAATCGTCCGGCGCCTCAAGGAACGCGGCCTGAGCATACTTATCACGGATCATAACGTGCGCGAGACACTTAAGCTGGTCGATCGCGCCTATTTGATATTTAACGGCGAGATTTTGTATGAGGGCGGCGGCCAGGAGATGCTCACGGACCCGAAAGCGCGCGAGATTTACCTCGGGCCTGATTTTAACCTGTGACGGTGCGCCACAGGCGGCGCAGCCGGAGAAAAACAGTCCGGCCGCTCAGCGTAGCCCCGGCGTGGGCAGCGCTGACCGCTGGTGAGCGCCGGTACCCCGACCGGGACCAGGCGTGAGTTTATGAAACGCGACATTGTAACAGTCGAGCGGTTCTACACCGAACAGGTGCGTGAACTCGGACTGCGGCTTTTGGCAGGTGCCGACGGGCTGAAGCGCATCATCCGCGAGCCGACGGTGAACCGGCCCGGATTGCTCCTGACCGGATTCACCAAATACTTTGCCGGCTAGCGCGTGCAGGTGTTCGGCTACGCCGAGGCGTATTATCTGAAATCGCTCACACCGGCGCAGCGCGAGCGCGCGTACAAGCTACTGTTCTCGCACAAGATTCCGTGTGTTGTGTTTTGCAGAAACCTGCATCCGGACAAGCTTTTCCTACGAATGGCCGAGGCACAGAACGTGCCCGTGTTCGAGTGCCCACTCATCACCATGAAGTTTATCAATGCGGCCACGCTGGCGCTTGAAACCATGTTCGCACCTTACGGGCTCGAGATGGGCAGCATGGTTGACATACTTGGGGTGGGTGTGATAATTCGCGGCGAGAGCGGCATAGGCAAGAGCGAGAGCGTGCTAGGCCTGATCGAGCGCGGGTACAGCCTCGTTGCAGATGACGTGACCAAGGTCAGGCTGGTTGATGGGCGCGAGGTAATTGGCACCAGCGCAGATGTCACGCGCGACCATATGGAGGTGCGTGGCATTGGCATAATTAATGTGGCCGCGTTGTTCGGTGTGCGCAGCATTCGCCGCGAGATGCGGGTTGACCTGGTTGTAACGCTCAAACGTTGGGAAGAAGTGAAACAGGCCGACCGGCTCGGTATGCAGCAGCAGTACACCAAAATACTAGGCGTAAACATCCCTCACATCGTGATACCTGTGGCGCCGGGCCGCGACCTGGCGCGGTTGATCGAAGTCGCGGCATTGCATCAGAAGCTGAAAGCCTCGGGCCAGAACCCGGCCCGCGAGTTGAGCGACCGCCTGTTAGCCAAGATTCAAGCGGGACGCATCTCCTAGTTTTGGCTGGCGCAATTGGGCGGCTTCCAGGTATGCTACAGTCAAGGTGCTGGCGTCATGACGGCGCGGAAACAGGTCGAAACGCCCAAGGTGGTCACGCGCGAAGTCGAGATTACAAACAAGCTCGGGCTCCACGCGCGTCCCGCAGCCATGTTCGTGAAGGTCGCCAATAAGTTCGCCAGCGACATTTACGTCGAAAAGGATGGTGAAAAGATCAACGGTAAAAGCATCATTGGCCTGTTGATGCTAGCGGCTGGGCCGGGCAGCAAGCTGAGACTCCACGCCGAGGGCCACGACGCGCACCAAGCAGTGGCCGAGCTTGAACGGCTGATCAAGCGTAAGTTCGACGAGGAGTAGTCCCTGGCAAGTGCGCTTGGCGACCTTGCATCTGGTAGTGCATGAATCCTATGGCCGCCACCGAAGTTTGTGCTGTGCAGGCGAGTGCGTGATACCCCAGTTTCGGCTTCCCAATGCGGCGCGGCAGTTTAACCTATCGCGCGTATGGCTGCGGTTGAAATTGATGTCAAGCATGTGGCGCACCTTGCGCGGTTGGAGCTGACGCCTCAGGAAGAGCAAAAGTTCGGCGCCCAACTGTGCGAAGTCCTCGCCTATGTCGAAAAACTCCGGCAGCTCGATGTGTCCGGTGTCGAGCCGACCGCGCATGCCACTCCGATGACGAATGTGACCCGGCCGGACCATGTGTATGCTTCGCTCCCACACGACGAAGCTATGCGCAATGCGCCC
>JANWZY010000233.1 GCA_025061935.1 Verrucomicrobiia bacterium | reverse complement strand
AATACCAGCTTTGCCGTGAAATTGCGCTTTTCCTGAAGGGAGCGCGTGCGCGCCGCGCGCGCAGTTGGAGTTTGGCCCAATTGATTGCACGGAACATAACTCCGGCCAGGTTGGGCGGAGGCTCTTCAAAGATCGTTGCTGCGGGCATGGCACTGCCCGGCCTGCCAAACGGTGCAGTTGCAAGATAAAATTGGTTCCACACCCGGTACTGTCGGATCGCGTGACAGCCGCGCAACCTGGTTTTAGCCGCCCTCGATGTCTTGTGAGAGCAAGCGGCGCTTTCAAGCCGGGCTAAGCCGGATGAGCAGGTCTTTGGATTCGACGCTGTCGCCCACCTTGACGCAGATTTCCGCCACCACACCGTCCATGGGGGCATAAACGGTCGTTTGCATTTTCATGGCCTCGAGGCACACGAGTTTGTCACCCATGGCAACGCGCGCGCCTGCGTTGACCGAGATGGAAGTAACCACGCCCGGGATTGGCGCGCCGATCTGGTCTGGGCTTGCAGGGTCCGCTTTGGGCCGGGATTTGACCTTGGGTTGGACGGATTTATCAACCACGGCCACTTGTCTGCCCAGTCCGTTGAGCTCGAATGAAACAACACGTTTGCCATCTGCCCCTACAGGGCCCACAACGACAAGCCCGATGTAAAGCGTCTTGCCCGGCTCCAACTCCACCTCGATTTCCTCCCCCGGTTTCATACCGTAAAAGAACGCCGGCGTTGGCAGCACGGACAGGTCGCCATACGTGGCCTGCATTTTGGCGAATGTCAAAAACACTTCCGGAAACATCAGGTAACTGTAAACGTCGTCAGTTGTGGCTTCCCGTTTAAGGCGCGCTGACAGTTCGGCTCGGACCTGCTCGAGGTCAACCGGTTTGGCGCGCGCGCCCGGCCGGCCCCGATACGGTTTGCGGTTGCCGAGCACAATCTGCTGCAATTTCTTTGGCCAGCCACCCGGCGGTTGACCAAGGCCGCCTTGCAACATGTCAACGACCGATTCCGGAAATGCCACGCTGCCCGGCTCAAGCTTCAGCACATCGGCGGGCTTTAGCCCGCGGGAGATGAGGAACATGGTCATGTCGCCCACGACCTTGCTGCTGGGGGTCACCTTGACGATGTCGCCGAAAAGCTGGTTAACCTCAGCGTACGTGCGCTCGATTTCCGGCCAATGATGCAGCAGTCCCATCGAAGCGGCCTGTTCCTTGAGATTTGTGTACTGGCCGCCGGGCATTTCGTGGTCATAAACGTTGGCGCTTCCGGATTTTGGGCCGGTGTCGAATGGCGCATAAATCTCGCGCACCTGTTCCCAGTAGTTGCCAAACTCGTTAAGCGCTTGGAGGTCAAGCCCGGTGTCACGTTTGTGCGACTTGAGCGCGGCCACAATCGAGTTGAGACACGGCTGACTAGTCGAGCCGGACATACCCGCGATGGCGGCATCCACAATATCGGCGCCCGCGTCGCACGCCTGAAGAACGCTTGCGCCCGCTATCCCGCTTGTGTCGTGCGTGTGAAAATGGATCGGCAGGCCGACTTCTTCCTTCAGGGCCTTCACCAACGCATAGGCGGCATAAGGTTTGCACAATCCGGCCATGTCCTTGATGGCAATTATGTGCGCGCCCATTCGCTCGAGTTCCTTTGCAAGTTTGATGTAGTATTTCAGCGAGTACTTGGTGCGGCGCGGATCGAGTATGTCGCCTGTGTAGCAGATGGTGCCTTCGCAAATTGCGTGTGTTTCCTGCACCGCCTCCATGGCGGGCCTGAGGTTCGGCAAGTAGTTCAGCGAGTCGAAAATCCGGAATATGTCAATGCCGTTGGCAGCGGCGTGCTTGACGAACCCTGCCACCACGTTGTCCGGGTAATTGGAGTACCCGACTGCGTTTGAGCCGCGGAACAGCATTTGGAAACAAATGTTCGGAATGAGCTGGCGCAGCCTGCGCAGTTGAACCCATGGATCCTCGTACAGAAACCGCATTGCGGTGTCGAACTTGGCGCCACCCCACATCTCGAGGCTGAACAGGCCTGAGGCGCGCCGTGCAACAGCGGGGGCGATGCGTTCTATGTCGTAAGAGCGCAGCCGCGTGGCAAGCAACGACTGGTGCGCGTCACGAAAAGTCGTGTCCGTTATCAGAAGCCGTTTTTGCCGAAGTATCCACTCAACAAACTTGCGTTGGCCAAGCTCAAGCAGGAGCTGTCGTGTGCCCGGCGGCGGCATTTGCTTGGGGTCGTAGGCCGGCACGACCGGTGTGGGCAAATTTTTTGGCACATGGCCTTTGACCTGCGGATTGCCGTTGACAATCACCTCGCCCAGATACGCCAGCAACCGCGCGGCGCGGTCGGGGCGCGGCCTGAACTTGAACAGTTCGGGCGTTGTATCAATGAGCGTGGTGGTTGCCCTGCCGGCCCGGAAAACATCATTGTGGATGACGTTTTCAAGGAACGGGATATTTGTCTTGACACCGCGAATGCGGAACTCGCGCAGGGCGCGGTCCATTCGCTGAATGGCAAGGTCGAACGTGTCACCGTAAGTTGTTACTTTCACCAACAACGAATCGTAAAAGGGCGTGATGGTTGCCCCGGCAAACCCCATCCCGCCGTCCAAGCGCACGCCGAACCCGCCCGGCGACCGATACGTTTGGATACGGCCGTAGTCGGGCGCAAATTGGTTTTCCGGGTCTTCAGTTGTGACCCTGCACTGGATTGCGTAACCCTTTCGCGGGATGCGGTCCTGTGGTGGTATGCCCACCTCGGGGCTGAACAGGGCGTGCCCCATGGCGATCAAAATCTGCGCCCGGACGATGTCTATGTCGGTGATTATCTCCGTGACGGTATGCTCGACCTGAATGCGCGGATTGACCTCGATGAAAAACCATCTGTTCGTATCTACGTCAACCAAGAACTCAACCGTGCCTGCGTTGTCATAGCCCACCTCCCTGGCGATGTTTACCGCAGCATCGCACAAGGCACGCCGGACCTCTTCCGGCAAGCCAAGCGACGGGGCAAACTCGATGACCTTTTGATGGCGCCGCTGCACCGAACAATCGCGCTCATGCAGATGGACCACATTGCCGTGTTTATCGCCCAAAACCTGCACCTCGATGTGCTTTGCCCGCGGAATGTACTTTTCCAAAAACACCGCCGCATTGCCGAATGCGCGTTCGGCTTCACGCTGGGCCTCGTCTAACAAGCCTGGCATATCGGCCGCGCGCGTGACAACGCGCATGCCGCGGCCGCCGCCGCCAAATGCTGCCTTGATGATAAGCGGGAACCCGAGCGCGCGGCCTGCCTTTAACGCTTCGTCACGGTCGGTCACAGGTTCCTCGGTGCCGGGCAACACTGGCACCCCCACTTTGCGTGCCACAGCCCTGGCCGCGGTTTTGTCCCCCAGAAGTCGCAGCAACTGCGGCCTCGGCCCGACGAACGTTATGCCAGCATCCACGCACGCTTGGGCGAAGTCGGCATTTTCCGACAAAAAGCCGTACCCGGGATGAATCAGGTCCACTTCGTGTTCCAGGGCTGTGGCAATGATGCCTGGAATATCGAGGTACGCGCCTACCGGTCCCTTGTCTTTGCCTACCAAATAGGCCTCGTCGGCCTTGAACCTGTGGAGACAATACCGGTCTTCTTGCGCGTATATCGCCACTGTGCGCATGCCAAGCTCTGCAGCCGAGCGAAAGCAACGAATTGCAATCTCACCACGGTTGGCTACGAGGAACTTTTTCGGTTTCGCCGCTGTCTTTGCGTCTGTGCCCATGTTTATGATCAAAATTTGGTTGAAACATAATCTGTAGCCACATTAAGATCAATCAACTCTAGAAGGAGCGTTAATTTTGTGCAGCGCGTCAGGCCGGCGTTTTGTACGCCTACTGGTCGGCCGCCCTATACAGCCATCTCAGGCCATGCCCTCCGCGGAGCGATGCATTCTCGGTTCGCGCCCGTGCTGTGCGGCGGTCGCGCGGGCCGATACAGTCCCAAACCCGGATTTGTTAATACCATTGTTTAGCCACGAACCCACGCCATTTGGTATGGCGGGTAGTCTTCTGTCCGCCAAGCTGAATCCCTGAAAAGCCCACAACTCGCCCTGGCTAAGGCAATGTTCTGTGCAATCAATTGGGCCAAACTCCAACTGTGCGCAGGCGATGGGTGCTTTGCGTTCGGGACCGCCGTAATTGCAGCCGAAACTGGTATAGCTTATCCCAAAATCCTCAGCAGCTTGGCGACCTTTTGCGCCGTAAAAATCTCTTGGAACCGGGATTCGACTTTGAAGTTTCGGCTCAGACGAAGCCCTGCCTTGGGTTTCACCCGACGGATGTCTGATTCGTTCACGCCGCTTAGCCTGGGTATTTCCCGCTTTAAGCTATGTTTCCCGTTAGCCCGGGCTTCAGCCGGGGGACTCGAGTGTTAATTATCGTTAACCGTTTCAACGGCTTCTGACACAGTGGCAAAGCCGCTGAAGCGGCTTTATGGCACAGCTTGCACAGTGTTCCCCGGGCTA
>JANWZY010000232.1 GCA_025061935.1 Verrucomicrobiia bacterium | reverse complement strand
GTGTGCCGAGCTGCCAGCTTGTGATATCGTCTTCGGTTCCTTCGCGCTTGTCCGGCCCGAGCGAGTACAGGTCGTAGCCACTCGGATTGTGCCGGCCAGGGTATTCGTACACGTACGGGTTGCCCCATGGGTCCAACGGTATTTCGGGCGTCTTGAGATACGGCCCGCGCCAATTCGGCGCATCGGACGGCTGGACCACAAGGTCTTGGAGTGATTTGGGATAAAACCCGTTATCGACCTCGAACGCGTCCAGCGCCGTTCCGAAGGTCGCAATTTGCGATTGCGCGGCCGTGATCCGCGCCTGTTCGCTGCGCCCGGCGAACTTCGGCACCACAATCGCAGCGAGTGTGCCCAATATAACCAGTACCAACAGCAGCTCGATCAAAGTGAAACCGCGATGTGTGTTGCGCGCGCGTCTGAGTCCGCGCCCAAGGTTTCGTGCAAACTCGAGTTTCATTTTTCGTCCCTCGCTTATTTGATGTACTCTTGCAACGTGAAAATCGGGATCACCATCCCGATGAAAATTATCCCGATAAACCCGGCCACAAAGAAGAGCATAAGCGGCTCGGCCAAAGCGACGGCTGTCCGGAGCCGCCGATCCAGGTCCGCTTCGGTTGCATCCGCTATCCGTACCAATTCGTGATCAAGTCGCCCGCTCTCTTCCGCGACAGAAATCATCTCGACGACAGCGCTCGGGAACAATGCACTGCACTGCGCCAAGCTCGCGCCCAGCGGCTTACCCTCTTTGACCATGTCTATGGCGTTATTAACAGCGTCCACAAGTGTCTGGTTCCCAATCGAGCGGCGCGCGACGTTCAGCGCACTAATCAGCGGCACACCGGCGCCGAGCAGCGTGCCGAGCATACGACAAAACCGCGCCCGCGCGTACTGCGCCACCAACGCGCCAACGCCAGGGACCCGGAGAATAAACCCTTCCCATACACGCCGGCCTTTTTCGGATACGAACCAGCTCCGCACCAGGTAGCCGGTGATCGCAGCCCCGAGCAGCGCCAGAAGCCCATAAGCCCGCACAACTTCGCTCACGGCCACTATCAACCTTGTAAGCAGCGGCAATTGCGCGCCGAACCCTGCAAAAATCCCTTGGAACCGCGGAATGAAAAACGTCAGCAAGAATGCGAGCACGCCAACCGCCAGCAAAATGATTATCGAGGGGTAAAGCATCGCCGAGAGCACTTTCGACCGCATCTCCTTTTCTCGTGCCTGGAAATCTGCAATTTGGCCCAACACGACGTCCAGGAACCCGCCGGCTTCCCCCGCCTCGACCATCGCCACATAAACTTTGGGGAACACGTCCGGCGATTGCGCCATCGCATTCGCCAGTGACATGCCGTCGACGACTAGGTCGTGTATTTCCTTCCACTTCGCCCGCGCAACGGGTGACGCAGCCTCGCGTTGCAAGATAACAAGCGCACGGCTCATTGGCACGCCCGCGGCCAAAAGGTTCGACAGCAGCCGCGTGAAATTTTCGAGCATCCGGCCTGTTACGCGCCGGCGTGTCAGCAACGGAAACCTGAATGGCGCCGGTTGTGCCTCAGCACTGCCTGTTGCTTGCTGCAGCGCAACTTTCGCCATGCGCTCGACAGGCTTGCCATTCGGGCGCTCGATGAGCCGGATCGGACGCAACCGACGCATTTCAATCAGCCGTAGCGCGTCCTGGCGGCCGGCCGCCTCGATCTCGCCCTCAGTGATCATCCCATCTGGCTGCAACGCTCTGTACTGGAAAACAGGCATGGCTCAAACGCGCGATTGTTTTATTTCCACCCGTTCGCGACCACACCGGAGACATAATCTTCGAGCGTGCCAACCATTGACTGGTCCTTTGTCACGCGCAAAACCTCGGCCGGCGTAGTTATGCCAAGGCGCACCAGGCGCCAGCCGTCTTCGGCCAAAGTGCGCATGCCAGCGCGCCGCGCCGCCTCGCGGATTTCGTCAGCAGACCGGTTCTGAAGCACCAGCTTGCGGATTTCATTATCTACATCCATCCACTCGAATATGGCGTGCCTGCCGAAGTAGCCGGTCCCGCGGCATTCGCGGCACCCGACAGCACGGTACACTGGCACATCCGCTGGCCATTCAAGCTGCGCTTTGAATGCATCCGCAGCGGGCGAATCGTCCACCTGTTTGCAATGCTTGCATAGCACCCGGACGAGCCGTTGCGCCAGCACAGCTTCCAATGACGATGCGACCAGGTACGGCTCGACACCCATGTCAACCAAGCGCGTTAGCGCGCTCGGCGCGTCATTCGTGTGTAATGTCGAAAACACAAGGTGCCCGGTTAGCGATGCCTGGACGGCGATCTGCGCAGTTTCTTTGTCGCGGATTTCCCCCACTAAAATGACATCCGGGTCGTGTCGCAAAATTGAGCGCAGCCCACGGGCGAATGTAAGCCCGGCTTTCTCTGAAACTTGGATCTGGTTCACACCTTTGAGCTGGTACTCGACCGGATCCTCGATCGTGACAATCTTCCGCGAACTGTCATTTATCTCATTAAGCGCGGTATAGAGCGTGGTCGTTTTACCACTGCCGGTCGGCCCGGTCACAAGCACGATGCCATGCGGCAGTGATAGAACGCGCCGGAAACATTTCAACTCGCGCTCGGCCATGCCAAGCTGATGCATCCCGAGCAGCATCGCGTTTTGACGCAGGAGCCGGAGCACGACCGCTTCGCCGTGGATCATCGGAATAACCGACACACGCACATCAACTTCGTCCTGCTCGATCCTGATCTTGATCCGGCCGTCCTGCGGCAACCGTTTCTCGGCTATGTTCAGATGGCTCAAAATTTTGACGCGTGACACAATAGCCGGCTGGAAACGTTTGATCTCGGCCGGTACGGGCACCTCTTGCAATACACCGTCGATCCGGTATCGGATGCGCAATTCGTCCTCGAACGGTTCGATGTGGATGTCCGACGCACGCAGCTCGATCGCGTCACGCAACACTTGGTTGACAAACCGTATGATCGAAGCGTCTTCGGCCGCTACATCCAAATTCGTCTCTTCGTCGGCCCCCTCGTCCAGTACCTGAAACGGGGCCTCTTCCTTAAGCGTATCAATTGTATCGGCGCCGACGCCGAGCCGCTTCTTCATTTCGCGTTGAATCGCCTCGGTCGGAGCCAGCACCGGCCGCAGCCGTAGGCCCGTCATCGCTTTAAGCGTGTCAAACGCGTGCGTGGCGAAGAGCCGGCTCGTGGCGACCTCGACCACACCGTTGACGCGCCGGATCGGGAGCAACCCCTCCTTAAGCAAAATGCGCGCGGGGAAGAGGGAGATGACCTCCTTGTCCGGCTCGACGTCGTCCAGATTTGTGAACCCTACGCCGTACTCTTTGGCCAGCCACCGCAGGACGCTTTCCTCGGTGTGGACCGGCGCGCCGGTGCCAGCACCTTCCGCACGACGCGCGTAAGCGCGCGCGTCTGCAGGCGAAAGCTGCTTGGCAGCAACCATACTTTCCAACAGCTCGTTCAGGTCAGGCCCGCTCGGCTTTGTTGGATTGGTTGTGGTCATACTCGGCACGCCGGTCCGGTTTCACTATGCGCGAGTGGTATGGTCCAGCTCAGTCGAGCAAACCGTACAGCACGGCTAAGGCTTCTCGCCGCGTGTTAAGTACCTTGCGTAGGTCTTCTTGCGCTTTCTGCAGCGCTTCTTGACGCTGTTTCCGCTCCTCGCGCAGCGCGGCCAGCTTAGCCTTGATCACCTCCGTGGACGCTTTCGACTCGAGCGCCTGTTCGAGCGCCTCCGTAGCCGGACTGGGCGGGCCGAATCGTGGCGGCCGCGGACGGTCTTGGTCTGACGCGCCCGGACCTTCACCGCCGCGGCGCGGCGGCCGGAACATGCCACGGCCCATACCCGGGAACGCCTCCCAACGCGCTTGCAACACCTTTACTACAAGCGGCTTGACAGCGTTCCACTCCTCCTCGTTCGTGAACTCGAGCAGCTCCCTATACCCCTCAGCGATGCGTTCGCGCATCTCAGCGGGGTCGAAATCGGGTCTATCGCCCCGGCGCCGTTCCGAGCGATCGCCCTGCTGCGCATACAACCATGTCGTGTTTAATGCCACACCGGCAACTACGCTGGCCAAAGCCAGGAGCCTGAGCAACTTTCGCGTTCGTATCATAGTTTCGCCAAACCAGTTTTTCGGGTTTTAGTTTCACACGCCTTACCGAACCGCCACACGGCGGCTCCAAATGCGCGCTCAAATGGAAATGCAACTGATATGCCATCGGTCCAAACCCCACGTTTTAGCAAGCGCGCCGCACGACCAGTGAGAATGAATTGCGCAGTCAAAGCCGGCCTGATGCGCAAATTTTGCGCAGTAGCGTGGCCCGCCGCCAACTAAAACAAGAAACCCCAGCCGAGCGACGTGCGTTTAAAATAAGTCGGCCCGGAACGGCAACCCCTCTCTCGCTCTAATAGCGGGGCCATAGACCATTTAACCATGTCCAGCCCGTGCCGCCGAACCGGTTCAGCGACTCCAGCGCTATGACATTAG
>JANWZY010000231.1:316-4525 GCA_025061935.1 Verrucomicrobiia bacterium | reverse complement strand
TGCTGGGCGTGCGTCAGCCCGGCCGGCTCGCGTACTGGCGGTTCTTCCTGCGCACTTTATTGCTGCAGCCGGGCAAGTTCAGGGCCGCAATGGAGCTGGCCATAGTCGGCCTGCATTTCAGGCGCGTGGCGCAGCGGTTGTGAGCGCGCCGGTGCATTCGACTCATGCATTTTGCGTGTCGTGCCGTAGGGGGGGCAGTAGGCGCAGCGGCGCGCGCTATACCGAACGAACCGTCGTCGCTTACCTTGTGTTGTTTGTTGTTGACTCGCGGCTAAGATGCGACGCCGGCACCGCTACGCTTGTTGGCACGGAGAGTCGGACGAGTGTGAGCTTGTTCGTGTCGCTTACGCCCAACTCGAGCAAGCCGGCATTTTGGTATAGAGCCAGGTCGAGCTCGCGCGTGGGCGCGCCGGCGCGGCGGCGCTGGCGCGCGATCTCGTGCACGGCGAGCAGGTCCAACGCGACCGGGTCGCGCGCGACCCAGACCTGGTTTAACACGGTCGAGTAATGCAGCAGGCACCGTTGCGCGCCCTCGTATTGGCAAATGAGCGCATCTGTAATGCACAGCACGAGCCGGTCCCTTAGCTCCGGCAGCGCGCAGATTTCCGGCACTGCTATGGCGAGCCGGTCAGCACTGACTTCGAACCGTGCAGTGTTGTCCACACTGCCCATAGCAAGGCTGTACATGTGCCCGGCGGCGCCTGTCAGGTGGTTGTTGAGGAGCGGGGCGATGCTGACAATCTTGGTCACTTTTTTGGTCAATAGCTTTGTGACGTAGGAGTTGCGGCCGAGCACTTCGGCATGTTTCCCGAACTCGAGGTCGCCCCACATGAGTGCGCCCAGGATCGGGCTTTCATAAAACGCGGCCTCGTCGAAACCGGTCTCGATCGCGCCTTTGACCTGCACGCCGTAGCGCGGAGCCAGTTCGGTGAAGCCTGCAGCCTTCAGGTCCGCATATCGTTTGTCCCAAACAATAATGTTTGTGGGGTTCAGCCCCGACTCGATCAAACCTTCGATTACGGCTGCGGCTGTGGCCACGCGCGTACCGCACAGCGGTCCTGGCGCAGCGTAAACCTTGATTCCGATCACGTCAGTCGGCGAGACGAGGCTGCGCCAGGCGGCGACCAGATCCGGTTGACCGGTAAGGTTGGTCAAAGCATGGTTGATCATTGCTGTGACGATCTGCTGGCTGGGCTGGAACAGGTGTACCGCGCCGGGCGCCTCGATTATGACCACGCGCGTTGCTCCAACGGGCGGGTCCGCACTGTATCCGAGCGAGCAAAAGATTCCAATCAAGCACAGCAGGGTCCTCCGCACCCGGACTGCGATGCGGTTGCGCCGGCCAAGTTGTTGGGTCTGTTGCCCGTTTCTTGACACGTCAGGCCCTGGATGTTACCACCAGCAACGATGCTGCGAAACAAAAAGCGGGTCGGCGCATGCCTCGCGTGCGCAGGTGCTGTCGCACTGACTAGTTGCGCGCCGTCGGGCGCGGACCTGGTGCGCGATGCAAAGCGGTTGATGGGGGAAGGCAGGCGTGTCGAGTCCGTCCAAAAGCTCAAGCTCGCTGCTTCGTTGTTGCCGACCAATGCGCTGGTATGGAACGAGCTTGGCCTGGCATACCATTACGCTGGGGACCTAACCAATGCCGCCGCGGCGTACGCGAAAGCCTTGAAACTCAACCGCGACCTGGCCGAGGCGCGCTTCAACCTCGGATGCTTGCTGTTCGAGCAGGGCAGGCTCGACGCGGCGCGGGCGGAATTGACCGCGTACACGTTGCAACGGCCGAGCGACGTTGCGGGCTGGCTCAGGCTGGGGTCGGTCCAGCTCCGGCTTCGGGACGCAGCCGGCGCAGAGAAAAGTTTCGCCGAAGCGCTCAAGCTCGAGCCCAAGAACCCGGCGGCGCTGAACGGGCTTGGGGTCGCACTGGCGCAGCGGAACCGCCCGAAAGAGGCCGCAGAAGCGTTCGGAGCTGCATTGGACGCGGCGCCAGACTTTGCGCCTGCGGCACTCAACCTGGCCATTGTGGCGCATGCGCAGCTCAACAACCGCCTGCTTGCCATCGAGAAGTACCGCCAATACGCCACATTGACTCCGCGCGCGCCAGACGCGCACCTTGCGCTGAACATGGCCGAGCAGCTCGAGCGCGAGCTTGCTGCGCCCACGCGTGCAGTCGTGCCAGAGCCGCCCGCTCAACCCGTTGGCCCTAAACCACAACAACCGACAGTGAGTACGGCGGCGCCGGCGGCCTCGCCCAAACTCGAAACTGCGGCGCAGCCGCCTAGGCCGGGTCCAGCGCCCGAGGCTGTTGTTCCCAGCGCCACCACCCCCCAACGCCAGCCCGAGTCGCCACAGCCGCGCGAGCAGGCATCAGTCGCGCCGGCACCGCCTGTGTCTGCACCGAGTCAGCCGGCCACGCCTGCACCTGCGACCGCGACCACATCGGGCACGTCCCTGGCTGCGCGCCAAGCCGGTTCCGATAAGCCGGGTGTGCTCGGGCGGCTGAATCCGCTGAACTGGTTCCGGAGCAGCCATGGTCCTGCGCCGACGCCGCTGCCACCCCGCACCGAGGCGACACCGGGCCAAGCCGAGTCCGCGGCTGCGCCCGTACCACGCCCGGCGCAGGGTGCGCAAGCAGTCGGCACGACCGGAACAAGTGCGGTCCAACTGGTGCAGCCAAGTGCGCCGCGCCAGCCGCCGCCGGGCCAGCCTGCCGTTGTGCATGTCCCGCGCTACGCATACAGACGGATTCCGAAACCGCAGCCTGGCGACGCGCAGCGCGCACAAGCTGCATTGGCCAGGGGCATCGAGGCGTATCGCGCGCGGCGGCTCAGCGACGCGATCGAGGCGTACAAACAGGCTGCGCAAGCCGACCCGAGCAGCTTCGAGGCACACTACAACCTGGGGGTGGCTGCGTATGAGTCGAAGGCATACTCGACGGCGCTAGCTGCGTACGAAACTGCATTGGCGATTGTACCCGACTCGACACTCGCCCGGTACAATTTTGCGCTCGCGCTGCGGGACGCAGGGTACCTGCTCGACGCAGCGGCCGAGCTGGAAAAGGTGGTAGCTGCCGACCCGAACGACGTCCAAGCACGCATCGCGCTCGGGAACCTGTATGCCCAACGATTGGGCAACCGCGCCCAGGCGCGTGTCCATTATCTGCGCGTGCTCGAACTGGAACCTGGCCATCCGCAGGCTACGGCCATACGGTATTGGCTGGCGTCGAACCCGGAGTAAAAACCGGTACGAAATTGGCTTGCAAAGCGAGTGGGGCGTCGGATTTTTTGACGTGCCGGGGCCGGGGCACAATGCGCTGTCGGGCGTGTCGTGGCCGGGAACCTGTGTGCGGATGCGAACCTGTTTGAAGAGGCGGTGGACAGTTGGTGCCAGACTGATTGAGCAATGGACATTGCTGCGAAGCTACCAATTAGCTGGTTTGACCTAGTGTTTGTATGCCTGCTGATTGCGGGGCTGTTCCGCGGGCGCAAAAACGGCATGTCAGGCGAGCTGTTGCCGCTTTTGCAATGGCTTACAATACTGTTCGTTTGCTCTGAAGCGTATGAATCGGTCGGGAATACCTTGGCTGCCACAGCGCAGCTTAGCCGGCTGTTCTCGTATGTAGCAGCTTATGTCGGCCTGGCGATTCTGGTTAAGGCCGGCTTCTCACTGATCAAAAGCGTGTTCAAGGGCAAACCGCTGAGCGCAGATTTCTTCGGCAGGACTGAGTATTACTTCGGCATGTTGGCAGGCATGGCCCGGTTCGGATGCATGATTGTGTTCGTGTTGGCGCTGTTGAACGCGCGCCTGTACACCGAGGCGGAAATAATGCGCGACATCCAATTCCAGCGCGAGACCTATGGGGCGCAGTTCTTCCCGAAGCTGTACACGGTGCAGAACCACGTGTTCGTCCAGTCGACCGCTGGCGCGTTTATTAGGCAACACCTGGGCAGGTTTTTGATCAAGCCGACGCCGGCCGAGAAAGTGCAGTTCCAGCGACAAGAATGGCAACCGCCGTGGTGAGCCGTTGCGCGTAAGCGGCGTTTGTGGCACGTTCAGGGCGAACGTTCCCAATGGCCGGGTTGGTTTCGCCAGCGACACTTGAGCAGATCCGGGCTGCCAACGACATCGTTGATGTGGTCAGCAGCTACATACCGCTGAAGCGCGCCGGGTCGAACTTTGTCGCGCTGTGCCCGTTCCACAGGGAAAAGA
>JANWZY010000231.1:0-306 GCA_025061935.1 Verrucomicrobiia bacterium | reverse complement strand
AGCTTCAACGTCAATCCGCGCCTGCAAATTTTCCATTGCTTCGGCTGTCACAGAGGGGGCGACGTGTTCGCGTTCGTCCAGCAGTACGAGAACATCGGATTCATAGACGCGGTGCGGCGCTTGGCCGAGCGCGCCGGCATCAAGCTCGAATTCGAAAAGGACCCGGCATACGTCCAGGCGCGGCATCTGAGGGACAGGCTCCTTCAAATTCACGAACAGATCGCGCAGCTTTGGCAAATGTGTCTTGCCATTGACGCTGCGGCCCGGCCCGCGCGCGTGTACCTGGCTGCGCGCGGTGTACCGCCC
>JANWZY010000230.1 GCA_025061935.1 Verrucomicrobiia bacterium | reverse complement strand
CCTTCAAACGCATCCTGATACAACACCTGGTTCGGCTCGACGATCACCCCGACGCAATCCTTCACCTCGGCTATCAACACCGTCTTGCCGCTGGCAGCGTCGAAATACGCCAAGCCCAGCACATGACTCCGGAGCCGCTTGCCATCGGGCAGTTCCATGTCAATTGCGCCTGCGGTGGCAAGGTTGTATGCAAAAATCACTTTGTGCTGACCGCACCGCGCAACTGCGCCGCCAGGGTACGGCTCGATCAGCTCCTGCGACTCTTTCCATTGGCCCTTGTCCCAGTAATGCAAGCCTGTGGCAAGCTCGACGTACCGGCGCGGGCGCGGCACCTGCCGCCCGTCAGGGGCCAGCTCATACTCGACCCGTTCCCAGACCCGATGATGCGGCCCCCGCTCGATGATTGAGTAACCGTCAACTTGCCTGAGCGCTTTCGGAGTTTGTAACAAGTCCCGCTGCCCGTATAACGGCATTGTACCCAAGATAGCCACCGTAAGAGCTGCTGTAAGTGCTTTCATTGGCGCGTTTTATTTGTTGGTTCAGGGTTCGGTTCAGGTGATGTAGGCTGTGCTCGCGATCCCGCGCGAACTGGAAAGGTGCATGCCCGCTCCTGGAGAGCCGATTGCGCTCGAGCACGCGACAAGACATCATGTGCCGGCGTTGTGCGCGGAGCTTGAGGGCGTAAATAGACTGGGACACAGAACACGGGCCATTATTACTGGGACCAGCCGCGTGTTGCCGGGGGCTTGGTACATCGTCAGCGATTGGGGATGTGCCCAGTCCTTTAGCCCGCGCGATTGAGCGCCAACTCGAGGTTCCATCCGTCAGGCTACCAGGGCGTGGATGCCACTCGTGCATCATCTGGGCTTGTAAGTTGCGGCCTGTACGCAAGTTGGTGATTAAAAGTGGGAAAAGGCTGAATGAGCAAACCGTGGAACCGGCTGCGGCGTTGCTTGCTACCCGGCTTAGCGGTTTTCCCCGCGCCAGGCTCGAACTCCTTTTGTGCACCCGCGCTTTAAGCTCCCACGCCATTGCGCCGGCCGACTAGGGGGCCGAAAAGATACCGTGGTCTGAGTAGACTGTGCTTCGGTTCGGTTCACCACGATTATGGATGTCCCCGCAAGTTTGTCAAGCCCGGCGATTGAAAGCTCGGGCATGTGTGTGGGGAAGGGGGTAATTCGGGGCCTCAAGGCCTGGCGGCTACTGGTGGGAGCCGCCAAAGCACGCATCTGCCGGGCGCGGAGTAATGGGCGGCTTTAGCTCAACCGATTAGCAGCAGAATTGCGACGCCTGCGCTAGTGCTGAGCAATGTGACAGGTATGCCGTATTTGGCGTAGTCCCAGAAACCGACTTCGATATGGCCGCGTGCCGACTCGACAACGATGATGTTTGCCACTGATCCGAGTATGGTTAGGTTTCCAGCGAAGGTTGTGGCCATTGCCATGATTTTCCACATCAGTTCGGGATCGGCGAATTCTGGTATCCACTTGCCTGCCACCAGTACGAACGGGACATTCGAGAAAATGTTCGAGCCGAGCGCGGCGAACCAGGTCAAGTTTAGTGCTTGGACTGTAGCAGTGCTTCCGAACACACCCCGTAAATGCTTGTAAATTTCGTCTGGCAAACCCGTGCTATTCAGGCCCTCGACTACAACGAACAGGCCCGCAAAGAACAAAAGTAGGTGCCAGTCCACAAGTTTGAGCACTTGGTGCGTGTCTTTCCGCGCGAAAACCATGACTAGCGCGGCGCCGGACAACGCTGTCCAAGCAAGGTTTAGCCCTGCGACGAACCCGGCGAAGACCAATGCGAGTGCGGAGAAGGTAAGCCACAACAGTTTCCGCTCAACCTGTTTGGGTGCGGTTTCTGTAATCTGGATTTGTGCCGAGCGCAGGGTTTTCCTGAACCCGATGCTGAGCACTATGCATTCAATTGCGAGTCCTACGAGTGCTACGGGCGCGAGCGACATCGAGAATTCGAGGAAACGCATTTTCGACATATGTCCGATGATCATGTTTTGTGGATTTCCCACGAGCGTGGCCACGCTGCCAATGTTTGCGCTCATTGCCAAGGCCAGCAGGTATGGCAGCAGTGGCAGGTTGCCACGTACGACCACGGCCACAACCACGGGGGTGAGCATGAAACAAATCGTATCGTTTACGAGCAGTGCGGCCAATGTGCCCGAGGTCAGTATAAGATAGATCAACAGCCGCTGCGGCGTCTTTGCAACTTTAAGCACCCAGTCAGCCGTCCAGTCGAAAAACCCTGCGAGATACAGGTAAGCTGATATGATGCTCATGCCCAGCAGAAGTACGATTGTATCGTAATCGACCGCTGCATAGGCTTGCTGCGGTGTCATCACCCCCAGGGCTACCATGAGGACAGTGCCGAGCAGCGCTGCAGCCGGGCGGTACAGTGGCAGGATTTTCAGCCGGCGTCCGCTGATTAACACGTAAGTAAAAACGAAGATTGCGATTGCGAGGATTTCTTTCTCGGCAGAGTTCATACGGTAACGCGGTTGTAAAGTTGATTGGCCCGCATTTCTTCTGGGCCTTTTTGAGTTTGGGCCTGTCCGACTGGGAGGTCGGAGCTGGAGGTTTTCGGCCCGGGCACAGCATTGGATCGGTCCAGCCTATGTGCGAGGAGATTCATCGGTTTGTCCAGCCCTGGGCCGGTGCGGACTGAATTGAGTTTCTCCGACTGCATCCGACGGAACTTTGGTCCAAGGCGACGTGGTTCACATCAAGGCGTGGCGTAAGAGAGTCGCCTGAGTTACCGCCAAAATTTTTAGTCAGGCTTTGTCCTTGCGTGGGAAAAGCGGCACAGGCTCGCCAATCTGGTGTCCGGGCACCAGCCCGCCCCAACGCGCCAGCTCGAACTTGTTTGGTTCACCTTCGAGTCCTAGTTGAGTGTAAATCTTACGCGCTGTGCCTGGCAAAAACGGCCAAAGTAGGACAGCCAATATGCGGCAAGTTTCTGCCAGGCTGTACAATACGTGATCGAGCCGCGACGCCTGCGCTGGGTCTTTGGCAAGCTTAAACGGCGCAGTCTGGTCCACGTATTGGTTTGCGCGGTCCACGAGCGCCCAGATTTCTATTAACGCGGTTTGCAGCTTGTTTTGGTCCAGAAGCGCGCGGACTCGGGTCATGGTTCGCTCGGCTTCGGGTGCAAGCTCAGCGGACTGGGACGGTACAAGTCCGCCGCGGTACCGCTTGAGCATAGCGAGCGATCTGTTCAACAGGTTCCCAAGCCCGTTCGCAAGCTCGGTATTGTATCGCGCAACGAAGCTGGCGTCTGTCCAATTCCCGTCGGGGCCGATGTCCAGCTCGCGTAGCACGTAATACCTGAACGCGTCCACACCCCATTCATCAATCACGGCGACGGGGTCAACCACGTTGCCCAAGCTCTTGCTCATTTTCTGGCCGTCTTTCTGCCACCATCCGTGGACAAGCACTTGCTTAGGCAGCGGCAATCCGGCGGCCTTCAACATGATCGGCCAATATACGCAGTGGAACTTGATGATGTCTTTGCCGATTACGTGAATGTCTGCGGGCCAGAGCGCGAGGCCTGGGGCGCCAGGCTCAGCTACACCCGGCAAGGCAGACAGGACGGTGGGGTCCCCTAATGCTGCTGGGATACTAATGTAATTGGTCAGTGCGTCGAACCAAACATAGGTGACAAAGTTTGTGTCGAACGGCACAGGTATGCCCCAGCGCAGCCGCGTTACCGGCCGCGTGATGCATAAGTCCTCCAACGTTTCTGTCTTAAGAAACCCGAGTACTTCGTTCCGTCGGTACTCGGGCATAACGAACTCTGCGTGGCTTTCGATGTATTCGATCAACCATTTCTGGTGTTCGCGGAGCCTGAAATAATAGTTTTCCTCGGCCAGTTCGATCACCTCGCCGTAGGCTGGATCGAAAGTGCCGTCAGGCAGCCGGTCGCGTTCTGTCAAAAAAGTCTCTTCCTTTGGCGAGTAGAAGCCTTTGTAGACTGCCTTATAGATGTGGCCTGCCTGATACAGCTTGCTGAGCAGTGCGTGGACTATCCGCTGGTGCCGCTGTTGCGTGGTGCGGATGAAATCGTCATTGGCGAGGTCGAGTTTCCGCGCAAATGCCTGCCATACTGCCGCTAGTTCGTCGCAATACTCTTGGGGTTGCTTCCCTTCTGACAGTGCTGCTTGCTGAACTTTTTGGCCGTGTTCGTCCACCCCGGTCAAAAAAAATACCTCGCCCCCCAGGCTGCGCCGGGCACGCGCAATTGTGTCCGCAATGACCTTTTCGTACGCGTGACCCAGGTGCGGCTGGCCGTTGACATAGTCAATGGCGGTGGTGATGTAAAACCGTTTGCTCATCCCGGCGGGTAGTGTGGCGCAGGCAATCGGCATTTGCAACTACGGTTGCGCGACCCGGCATTTCACGGGACATTTGCTACATAAACTGACCGCTCGATGGGCGAAATGCAATGCGAGCTTGTATCCGACCCGGGCCGAGAATTGGATCATCGGGTTTCGAGCGGTTTTGACGGAGCAAAATCCT
>JANWZY010000022.1 GCA_025061935.1 Verrucomicrobiia bacterium | reverse complement strand
CATGGCTGCGAGAAAAATCGCGCCGATCAAGATCATCGCTTCGCGCGGATTATTCGCAACCGTGCTTGGTGCTGGGGGCGCAAACGAAAGGCCTGCGATGCTCGTCATTGGTTGAAGCCGCTCACTTAATCCGCATCTTCTGCATCCGTTGTGTCGACCGGTAAAGTTATGTTTAGCCGCTGCATCCGGTACCGCAAGGCATGCCGGCTTATCTTGAGCAGTTCGGCTGCCTTGGTGAGACTATACCCGGCCTGTTCGAGGGCGGAGGTTATCAGAGACCGCTCGAAGTCAGCAAGTGCTTCTTCCAACGGCTTGGTGCCCACCAGGCCTTCATGCGCAGCCTGCCGGAGCCTGCTTTCGATATGGAAGTCCGGCAGGCTCGATGCCTGGATTTGATCCGTGGTTTCGAGGATAAGTGCGCGTTCGATCACGTTCCGTAATTCGCGCACGTTGCCCGGCCAGGTATGCGCCAGCAGTTTCTGTTTCGCTGCAGGGGTGAACCCTTTTACACGTTTCCGCAGGGTTTCCGCGTAAAACTTGAGGAAGTGCTCCGCCAGCAACAGTATATCCTGCCCGCGCTCGCGCAGGGGTGGTAGGTGGATTTGGACGACATTCAGCCTGTGGAACAGATCTTCCCGGAACTGCCCTTCCTGGATGGCACGAATAATGTCGCGGTTAGTGGCCGCAATGACGCGCACGTTCACGCGCAATTCTTGTGTGCCGCCGACGCGCGTAAATGTGCCGTCTTCGAGGAACCGGAGCAGTTTCGCCTGCAGCGGCTTGCTCATATCGGCGATTTCGTCGAGGAAAATCGTGCCGCCGTCGGCCTCTTCGACTCGGCCCGGCTTCTGCTTGACCGCGCCCGTGAATGCGCCTTTTTCGTGCCCGAACAGTTCACTTTCAAGCAGCGTGTCGGGAATGGCTGCGCAGTTTATTTTCACGTAATTGGCATGGCGTCGGTTGCTGTGGTAGTGCAACGCGCCGGCGACCAGTTCTTTACCGGTGCCGCTCTCGCCAAGAATGAGCACACGCGCATCGGTGGGGGCAACCGTCTGAATCAACTGGCGCAGTTCGCGCATTTTTGGTGTCTCGCCTATGATTTGATCGAGCCGGTACAGTTCGAGCGCACGCGTCTTTAGCGCCACGTTTTCCTGAAGCAATCGGTGCCGCTCGGCGCAACGGCCCACTGCATGAAGCAGCTCCTCGGGTGCGAACGGCTTCGGCAGGTAATCAATCGCACCCGCTTTGATCGCCTCGACCGCTTGCTTCGGTGTGGCATATGCGGTGATCATGAGCACGGGCAATTGTGGCCAGTGCGATTTGACTTTCGCGAGGAACTCGTACCCACTCATTCCGCCGAGCCGCGCGTCGGTTATGACAAGGAAAAACTCCTCGCGCTCAAGCAGCTCAAGCGCGGCTTCCGCCGACTCGACACTGCGAACAGCGTACCCTTCGTCGCTGAGCATTTTCTCAAGCGACAGGCGCATGTTCTTCTCGTCGTCAACGACGAGCACCGGAGGCAAAAGCATGCTCATGGCTCAGAACAATGTTTGGTTGCGCTGCAGCTCCCGGTCGCAAGTCCATGCCCGCGCTCCATAAAGCTGTGTACGGCCATTCCCATTTCATGGGCTTGTTCTATGGGCAGCCCTGACCGGCAAGGTAACCACAAATGTGGCGCCTTTGCCAGCGCCTGATTCGGCGCGCACCGTACCATCGTACAGCTCGACATTGTGTTTGACGATCGCCAGGCCCAGGCCGCTGCCCTTCGGCTTCGTCGTGTAGTACGGGTCGAACACTTTCTCAAGCTTGTCCGACGGAATGCCAGGGCCTTCGTCCGTAACACGTATCTCAATTGAGTCCTCTCCTTGCAGCCGCGCACTGACGAACACATTGCCCCCGGCCGGCATCGCCTCGCGCGCGTTCTGAAGCAGATTGACCAATACCTCGTTGAAGTGTCTGCGAACCATCCACAAGGGCGGCAAATCCGGCTCGTACGACCGGTGCACCTTTATCGGCCAGTCCGCGTTGCGCGGAAAAACCTGCTCGATTGCGCGGTCTATCTCTTCAACAACATTTAGCTTTTCGATGTGGCCATCGCTCAACTCGGCGTACCCGACCAATTCGGTCAAAATCCTGTCCGCACGTTCAATCTCCTCCTCGATGATGTCGAGCTGCTTCTCTACCTCGGGCTTGCCCCCAGCAAACGCTTTCCGGAGCGAATACACAGCGTTGTTAATGATCGCCAGCGGATTTTTCAACTGGTGCGCGACCTCGGCGGCGAGCCGGCCGGCAGATTTCAGCTCGGCCCGGCGTAGCGATAACTCTTGTTGCTCGGCTTGCGCTATGCGCTGTTTCTCGAACAGCAACTGCAGGCCGTACCCGCACACGGTCAAAAGCCACAAAATTGTTAGGCGCAGCAGCACCGGTTCAGCCGGTTTATCAGGCACATTGGTCTCGGGGTAGCTCAAAATTACCACGACCGTCTGCGGCCTGTTGGTGGAATTGGGCGCGGTACCGGCTGCGGCAGCCTCGGCATCGGCGCTGCGCAAAATCTTCCGCGGGGGCATGCTTGGAAGCGAAAATTCCGTTTCCAAAGTCATATCGAGCAGTCCGGCGGCCATATAAAATCCACTCAGTAGCAGGTTCAGCGCTATTTGAGGTGTCGCAGCAGGGATGCTCAACGCGTTCACAAATATCAATCCGGCGAAGCACCAGAACAGCGTACTCTGGAACCCGCCGGTGAACAGGGTCAGGATGGCCAAAAACGCGCCGTCGAGCAGGCCCATCGTGAACACGAACCACTGCACAAGCGCCGGTGGGAACCGCCGAACTGTAAACATCGGCGCGGCCAACAGTGCAACCAAAAGGACATAATACCCGATGAGGTTTTGCGCGGTCTCTAGCGCGACCCCGCGCGGCGTCGACATATCAATGTCCGGCCATTCGCGGTAAAACAAATAATACGCTGCGACGGCGACTGCGACCGCTTTAACTGGCATCACGATATTCCGCTGCATTGCCAGGACGCGGCGCGCGCGCTCGGCAGCAGCAAGCCGGTGCGCCGGCGGCCCAAGTGAGTCCTTAAGGAATTGCCACAGGGACAATTTCATTCCGGAGCTTTTGCGGGCTTCTCAGGTGCATCACCCCCAGCAAGTAGCGAAAGTACTTCCCGCACAATTTCTTCTACCGGCCAGAGCCGGCCCAAACCTTCGTACCCGCAGGCAAGTAAACCCTTGGCGGGGCCGATAAACCGCACACCGCGCTCCTTAAGCACGGACACATTTTTCTGAGTGGCAGGGTGCAGCCACATCTTACCGTTCATAGCCGGCGCAATTACAACCATCGCCTCGGGCCGCAGCGCCAGCGCAATGCAGCTCAGGGCATCATCTGCTATGCCATGCGCCAGCTTGGCAATTATGTTCGCTGTAGCCGGCGCGATCAGCAGCAGGTCGGCCTCATCGGCGAGCTTGATATGCACAGGTTCCCAACCGAGTACGGTATCGTACAGGTCTGTCACAACCGGGTTGCGGGCCAACGTCTGGAAACATACGGGCGTGATAAATCGCTGCGCGTCCTTCGTGAGCACGACGTGCACGCTGCACCCGGCCTTAGTCAACTCGCTCGCTATATCAACCGCTTTGTGTGCTGCGATTGACCCTGTCACACCAAGTACGATCTTCTTCGGGGTTTTCATCTTCCGCTCCACAAACAAGTTGGCATATCAAGTTGCCCGGGCCAGCGGCCCTCGCCTATTGTCCAGTCCCGCAGATAGCGCATCTGGGATCCGCTAAAACGCCGGCAGCTCCGCACGCGCAGTACGCATTTTTTCTGCTTCGATTATCGCCAGCATGCGCCGCAAGTCTTCATCCGGGGTGGCGCTTACCAACAGGTAATCGAACTCGCGCCAACGCGCAATTTCGGCCCGAGCCACTGCCAGGCGTTTCTGGATCACTTCGGGCGCGTCCTGCCCACGGGACCGGAGCCGACGCTCAAGCTCCGTTATCGTAGGCGGCGTCAAAAATACACTCACCAGCGCGCGTTTTAAGACCGGATCGGCCTGCGCCACGGCGCGAATCGTGGCAGCCCCTTGCACATCAACTTGCAACAAAACATCCTTGCCGACGCTGAGCTTGGTCAAAACCTCGGTTTTAAGTACGCCGTACCTGTACCCATAAACTGTCGCGTGCTCGATGAACTCGCCCGACGCCACCCGCGCCGCAAATGCCGCCTCGTCCAAGAAGTAGTAATCAATCCCATCACGTTCCCCCGGTCTGGGCGGACGCGTCGTGCAGGTAATAGCGCGCGTCATGCCGGGCCGCGCAGAAATCAAATTTTCGCAAAGTGTCGTCTTACCCGCACCCGACGGCGCAGAAATCACCACCAGTAATGATGTATTCGCTCCCATCCGATTTACCGCGAGTTCACTCGACGTTCTGCACCTGCTCGCGGAACTTGTCCAACTCAGTCCGCAGCTTGACCACTTCCCGAACAATTACCGTGTCGCTCGCCTTCGCACCGATCGTGTTCACTTCCCGGTTCATCTCTTGAGCGATGAAATCCAGCATCCGCCCCACAGGCGCCCTCGACCTCAGACAATCCGCGATCTGCTTAAAGTGGCTATCGAGCCTGGTCAGCTCTTCTGTGATGTCGCTACGGTCAGCAAATAGAACCACTTCCTTCAGCAGCCGGTCATCCTGTGCAACTGAGTCGAGTCCGGCTGACTTAATCCGCGCAAGCAGTTGTTGCCTGTACCGCGCAACTGCAGACGGCGCGCGCCGCGCAATGTTAGCGAAACACTTCCGCATGAGCGCAACGCGCTTGGCAAGGTCACGTGCCAGGTGCGCGCCCTCGCGCTCACGCATCCGCACCAGCGCAACCAGCGCAGCCCGCAACGCACGTGACACAGCAGGCCAGAAATACTCAGCGTCGCCAAGCTCATCCGACGTTTGGAATACGCCCGGCGCACGGAGCACATGGTCCAAGGTGATAGCATCAGGCAACCCCAACTCGCGCGCCAACTTGCGCAGCTCGGCCGCGTAAACGCGCGCAAGCTCCTTGTTGAGGTGCGCCCGCGCATAAAGCTTGCCCGTCGGCGTCTGAAGCGTGACCCGGACCGTCAGCCGGCCACGCGACACGTACTGGTTGACCATGTCGCGCACACGCGGCTCCAACACCTCAAGCTCACGTGGCAATGTGACCGTGATCTCGGCCTGCTTGCGGTTGACCGAGCTTACCTCCACAGTCACTTTGTACCCGTCCCGGGCACATTCACCACGGCCATAGCCAGTCATCGATTTCATCCACGGCGCATTATTGCAGACAGCCCACAGCTTTGCGATTAAATTCATGCCCAGAAAGGCAACGCTTGGCCTGTGCCATACAGATCAGCGCTACTACATCCGTCAGATTAACAATGCAGTCCATGCCTGTTCTGCAGTCTTAAGCCTTTCCCAGGCGCTAACCTCCGAGCCGCAACCCGCTACCGCATCCGCTACCCCTCGGGCCGTGCCGCGCCGGCCCCGCGCACCCGAAAAAGCCAACCCACCCCAAAATGCCAAAATTTTTGTCCCACCTGGGACAAAAATCCTGGAAACCGTGCCCTTAGACCCAGGACGGAAACCCTTCAAGAGAGGCCAAAAAGCCGCCATACGTTCCCCGATGCGAAAACTGTTTTCGCTTGATCTCGACCGCCAATAAAGCTGAGCTGTGGCCTGTGGCGAGTTACGAGTCGGCAACGTGAATTTTCAAACTGTACGAGCATGGGTATTCCTTTCGTGATCGGCCTGATGGTGTTATGCGCATGCGGCGCTGCGCTGGCGGCGGCCGCGCCGCTTAACGTCAATGTTGGTGAACCCCAGGCACCTGAGCAGGAATTTAAGCTGGGTCATTGCATCCGGCCTGACGGCGCCACGCTTACTATGGATAACTTGAGTCTCTTGCTGGATGGCCGGCGTTGGACGCCCGTGATGGGCGAATTCCATTACGCGCGCCATCCCGAAAACGAGTGGCGCGACGAACTGCTCAAGATGAAAGCCGGGGGCATCGACATCGTTGCCACGTACGTGTTCTGGATTCATCACGAGGAAATCGAGGGGCAATGGGATTGGTCCGGCAGGCGCAACCTGCGCAGGTTCGTCGAGCTGTGCAACCAGCTCGGGCTTAAAGTGGTCGTGCGGTGCGGTCCGTGGTGCCATGGCGAGGCACGTAACGGCGGGTTCCCGGATTGGCTGTTGCAAAAGGGGTGGAAGTTGCGGTCGAACGACTCGAACTACCTTGCCCGGGTGCGAATCCTGTACGGCAAGATCGCCGAGCAATTGACCGGTTTGCTCTGGAAAGACGGTGGGCCGGTCATCGGCATCCAACTCGAAAATGAATACCGCGGCCCGGCCGAGCATTTGCTTGCGCTCAAGAAAATTGCGCGCGATGCGGGCCTGGATGTGCCGCTTTACACTCGAACCGGCTGGCCGGCGTTGTCCACCCCAATGCCGTTCGGCGAGATATTGCCGCTTTACGGCGTGTATGCCGAGGGGTTTTGGGACCGCGAACTTACACCCATGCCGGGCCGGTACTGGGCCGGGTTCCATTTCTCGCTGCAACGCACCGACGCAAACATTGCGAACGAAATCCTCGGACGCAGTGATGCCAAGGACCCGCCCGATACTGCACGGTATCCGTATCTTACTTGCGAGATTGGCCCGGGCATGTTGCCGAGCTATCACAGGCGCATCCGTTTTTACCCCGAAGACGCCGAGGCCATCACGCTTGTGAAAATCGGCTCGGGCAGCGTCTTGCCCGGATACTACATGTACCACGGCGGCGTGAACCCTGAAGGCAAACTTACCACGCTCCAGGAATCCCAAGCCACGGGTTACTGGAACGACGTGCCGGTGAAAAGTTACGACTTCCAAACTGCCCTGGGCGAGTACGGTCAAGTGCGGCCACAATATCATTTGCTGCGGCGCCTGCACTTGTTCATGCACAGCTTCGGCGCTGCTCTTGCTGAAATGCCAACCTGGCTACCCGAGCAGCGGCCCGCCGGCAAAGCCGACACAAACACGCTGCGCTGGTGTGTCAGGTCCGACGGCAAGGCCGGGTTCGTGTTTGTCAACAATTACGAACGGCTACGGTACCTGCCACCCAAGCAAAACGTGCAATTCAAGATCAACTTGGCCGGGGGTACGCTGGTTTTTCCTGACCGCCCAGTGACCGTCCATGCCGGCAGCAGATTTATTTGGCCGTTTAACCTCACGCTCGGCAGCGGCGCGAAACTGCTATGGGCAACCGCGCAACCGGTCTGCGCACTTCAAGAAGACAAGATTCAGACGCTGGTCTTCGCCGAAACGCGCGGCGTGCCAGCAACGTTCGCAATTGTAGCCCCCAAGGTTTCAACCGCGGCCAAAGCAGAGAAAAACGGGGACATGTGGCTTGTGCGCGGCGTCAACCCATCGCGCGACGTCGCAATAACTGTCTCAGACCGCGTTGGCAAAACCATCGCGCGCATCGTTTTGCTCTCAGAGCGGGATTCACTTGCGCTCTACCAGCTCGAATGGCGCGGGCGCGACCGGCTTTTCCTCACCGATGCGTCGCTGGTGGTCGATGGGCCACAACTCCGACTAAGCTCTACGAACCATGCCGACCTCGCACTTTGCGTGTATCCATTCGACGGGTTACTGAAGCAGGAGGGCCGGACGATTCGCGGTCAACCCGATGGCATTTTTAGAAAATTCACGCCCAGCGTTGCCCGGGCGCAAATCCGGGCTCCCCAACTGGAACTTATCAAACCGCCCGGGCCGCCGCGCCAAATCCGGCTCGGCAAGATTAACCAGCCCGTGGCCGCCGCGCCCGAGGACGCAGACTTCGAGCACGCCGCGGTCTGGCGGGTGAAGTTGCCGCCAAATCTGGATTTGAACGCCGACCCGATCCTGCGCGTGCATTACGTAGGCGACGTTGCGCGGATTACGCTAAACGGCAAACTGCTCACTGACGATTTCTACAATGGCAACGTCTGGGAAATCGGCCTGCGCAGGCACGCGCCTGAAATTCTCACCGGCGACCTACGCATCGCGATCTTACCCCTGCAGAAAGACGCGCCGATTTACCTCCAGCCTGAAGCCATCCCCGACTTCACGAAAACTGCGGCCATTGCTGAGCTAAACCGGCTCGAGCTCGTCCAGCGGCAATCCGTAACATTGGTAGCAGCGGAGTAATAAATCGCATCGCATGCGGGGGGCGCTTGGCGAATACGTAGCCAAGCTGCAGGACATGGGCTAGCGGCCGGTTCAGAATGGCGCCTACTAGTCCGCGCGTGCAAAATTTGCTTCGCAGGCGAAATAAGCCCCTTCAGTCGTTGGCCGTCTGGACTGCAGGCACTTATTCGCGCTTTCACCTGGTGCCGGTCCCTGCTCGCGGGCTCAAACGCTCCGCGATTCGCCAAAGTCAACCTCGCAGAGCTAAAAGCCATACACACGCAGCGTGAGGCATTTAGACTAAAGTGTGCAAAGCACACAGGATACATGCCTGCCACAATGGATGGCTCTGCCCAGTGGGCGGTACCCCCGTTCCACTTGCCAACAGGTAGCTGCGAGCGCGGTCCTACGCGGAGTTGTGATCGAGCACAGTTATCCCTATCCGTTGGCCATATTTGGGACTAGCCAAAGTCAATGGAGCTGGAATAGCAACAGTCTATGCCGGGGTGACGTGTTGGTGCCCCAAGCTGGCCGGAAACGAGCGCGCCATCTCGATCCGGCACGCCAGGCGCTGAGCCGCTAACTTTGACACTGATGATTCTGGTGCGACCATTCATTAGCCGCTTTGCCATTGCCGAGGCGTCGGCGCTGAGCGATTATTTGGGCATGAAACGATTTGGGTTGGTCGGAGTTTTGCCTCTGACTTTATCGGTGGCAATTCTGGAAGCGGAACCGGTCCCGAACACGGATCGCATAGGAACGCCCAAAGGCGACATCACCGTTTACGTTATCAATCACGCCACGTTTGCCTTGGGGTGGAGTAACCTGACGATTTACGTTGACCCGGTCGGGCCTCAAGAGCGGTTTGGAGCGCTGCCGCGACCCGACCTGGTACTAATCACGGACACGCACAGCGACCATTTCAGTCCCGACACGCTGAAATTTGTGCTTACGGACCAGACACGGCTGGTCGTGCCGCCTGCGGTAGCGGCGCAGTTGGCTGAGCCGTTACGCGAACGCACCACGGTTATGACCAATGGCCAGGTCGAGACTGTCCTAAATATCAAAATCGAGGCGGTCCCAGCCTATAACATCACCCCGGCGCGGCTTAGGTACCATTCGAAGGGCCGCGGCAACGGATACGTGCTCACGCTTGGGGGCACACGTGTTTACATTAGCGGCGACACCGAGGACATCCCTGAAATGCGCAGCCTGAAAGACATAGACATCGCTTTTGTTTGCATGAACCTGCCCTACACGATGACAGTCGAACAGGCAGCCGATGCGGTGCGCGCGTTCAGGCCAAAGATTGTTTACCCGTACCACTACCGCGGTAGTGACCTCCAAAAGTTCAAGACCCTCGTCGGTGAGGACCCGAGCATCGAAGTCCGCCTGCGCGACTGGTACCGACAATGAGCCCGAACAGCCTACGCCTTCCCAATTTTGCCGGCGCGGCCGCGTTTGTGGCTGAGCATGGGCACTGATCCCCCAGCGCAGCGTAAGCAGCCGCGTTCGTGCGACAGCAAAGCGCTTCTTCCGTCAGGACCCAGCTTCGGCCAGATGCACCAACTGCCAGCGGCGACTTGCAAAAGCCCCATAAACAACTTTGGTGTGCCGTACAGGTTCGAGAGACTCATGGCTGCCGGCAAGCGTCCGTGGGCAAGCCAATTTATTCTCTGGATGTGCTCGCCTCGGCCTAGTGCGTGGCACTGAATCTATGTGCATCACGGTAGCGATTGCACGGATTTAATGGAGTTGTGACTCCGTGCTGCGCCGTAAGCTGCACGCGCGCGCAAAGCTTGATACTGTCGAGCCGCTCAGGCCGAATCGACTGGGCTTGGCCCGGCGCATTTTGCCACATCGTAGAGCTGGCACTGACCGAGGCACTGAACCGGTACGTAATCGCTCGGGACATCTATCGGTTTGGTCTGCCGTCTCTGCGGAGACTATCGTTTGCGTAGCTCGTGCCTTTGCCCGCTGCGTCCGTGGCTGTCAGGGGTTTTGACCCGGGGGACGGAGCTCCCAGCTTCCGCCACACACAGGCCTCAATCCGGGATCGTTCGTCAAGTACCGAGGCAGTAGTGCACGGCACCTCAGCCCAGCACTGCCAGGCCGGCCAGTTTAAGCCCGCCAGAGAGACAGACACTAGCCCACCGTTTAAACGGTGGGTTTAGGAATGCCTCCACCGAACCGACAAGTCCCGCTAGGGACGACAGAAATTGTGCTCAAGCGCAGGCGCAACAACGGTCAGCCTCGGATAAACAGAGCAAGCCGAGGCCAACAGCCAAAGGTTTCTGTCCGTCGGATGTGGATTTGTACGGAACTCAGTTCTGCCGTCCCTGAGGGGACTTTGGTGTACGGTTGCGTGCACCTTGGCCCACCACTGACGTGGTGGGCTATGGTCTGCCGCGCCTGAAGGCGCTACTGTCCCGCACAAGGTGCAAAACCGCCACCGATAAAACGCTGAGTCCACTGGCCCGGCTGCGCTTTGACAAGCGCAGCTACGTGGACGTGGCCGTAGCCACGTTTGTGAAAACGTGGAAGCCACTGCTCACAGATTCGCGCGCGGCCGTGCTTTTAACAAGCGGGGCTAATCCTCCTTCATGGGTTTTATCAGCTTCTGCCGCAGGCCCCGAGGAGTTTTCGGAGCTGCCTTTTAACCGTCACTTAAGCGCGTGGGCTGAACCTGGGGCTAATGCCCCAAGCATAGTCCCGAGCACGAACCACTTAGCCTAAAGGCGATACAACAAGCAGGTGTGGCCACTGCCCAAAAATGGATGGGGGGTGTGATTCGTCGGCATCGCACTGCATCCATGGGCTTGGTAAATTTTTTACTACCTTGCTGGACTCAAATCTGGACATAGGTGCTGCCAGCCACCCGCCACTTACATGATGGCCAGGGTCTGGCGCGCCTGGTAGTGCTTCGGGCTTGCGTCCCCGTGCAAGACCAGTTCGGGAAAATTCGTCAGGTGCCCCGCGGCGGTTATGCTCGACACCCACGCGGAGCAATACGGGGCCGCTAGTTTAAGTCTGTCGGGGCGGCAGGTCGTAACTCGTGGTGCCAATGGCGTGGGGTGGAAAGACCCGAATGAGAATTCGAGTTCGGTCAGGAACGTCAGAGCGATGAAGCCGGCCGAGAGTTTTTGGCGGGTGTGCGTAAGAGGCGCGTTGTTAGAAGAACGGCGTGAATCGGCCTGCTTTCATGAAAAGACACGTATGCTCGGCCAAAGGCATGGTGGCCAAGCTCGGCTGCAAGAAAAGGCCCGGAGCGCCGAGGGGAGTTTGTTGTGCTGTACTTTGATGCGGCTTTACGTTAGAAAAGGTTTATGGGTAGTTACTGGTGTTGGTTCGGCAAATTATACTCCAATTAGCGGGCGCGTCGTCACTATCGCAGCTTAGTGCGGCGAACAGGTAGGGAGGTGCAAACCTGCCGCTGCGACCGCTGGCGAACGCACGAAATTCCCGGTGTGGAGTTGCTCGCTTTAGTGTGTGCGCGCTGCCATTTTAGCGAGGGAAGGGTAGGCGATGTTGGCGCGCCGCAAGTATTTTTGAGGCGCCGCCTGTGCGTCGGCGCACGTGATCATGAACGGGGTGGTGGTGATCGGTTGCGGGGTAGGTGGTTGGGCAGTGCTGCGCGCGATGGCGCGCACGCCCGGGATCGAGCGGATCGCCCTCAGCGCGGTACCGGGTGAGATGGGATGGCACTCACGGTACGCGGATGTTCGGCGGATATGCCCGCATCCGGGTACCGAGGAGGAGGCATTTGTTGAGTTTTTGTTGGCCCAGGCGCCTGCGTGGGAAGGCGCACTGCTGCTGCCTGCGGGCGATTTTATGGCTGCGGCGCTGAGCAAGCACCGCGAAGCGCTCGAAAAGGTTTATCGGGTAGGGATCGGCCCGTGGGACTTGGTGCGCGAATTTTTGGAGAAAGACCGCCTGCAAGTGTTGGCTGAATCTGCGGGTGTGCCCGTGCCGCGTTCGGTCCGTGTGGATCCGTGCGCGACGGAGCTCGCGGCCAAAGCGGTTTTGGATTTCCCGTTGTGGGTCAAACCGGTTCGGAGCGAGCGGTTTATGCGCCGGTTCGGGGTGAAAGGGTTTTTGGCCAAGGACGAGCCTGCCTTGGAAGCGCTCAAAGTGCTGATGCGTGATGCTGGTCAACCGTTTTTATTGCAGGAGGTCATTCCCGGTCCTGACGCGTTGCTGGAGCGGCTCGACATTTACGTAAGCCGGAACGGTGGATTGTTGGCGCGTTTCCCACATAACAAGTTTCGCCAGCATCCGCCCGGGTTCGGGGTCATGCGTGCCGGCTATTCGGTGGCGAGTAACCCGGAAGCAGAAGAGTTGGCCGAACGGTTGCTGCACAAGCTTCGCGACTATCGCGGCTTCGCTTCGTTCAAGTTCAAGCGCGACCCACGTGACAAGAAACTCAAGTTGATCGAAGTCAATGTTCGAGTTACGCGTCCAGGTCTTTTAGCTACTGCGGCAGGGGTGAATTTCCCGGAACTGATCTACGCGGATTTGGTGCTGGGCGGAGCCGGCCCCGCGCCGCGTGCGCGTGTCGGCGTGTGGTGGATCGAGCTGCTGCCAGACCTTTACTACACGTTCCTTCACAAGGACGGCCGGCAGTATTCTTGGGAAGAGAAACTGCGCCCGTACCGCGCGCAGCACAAGGTATTCGGAGACTTCGATCCTGCGGATTTGCGCCCGTTTGTTAGACAAGTTATACGCGGCTGGCGTCGCTGGATCGTTCGCCGCCGGCCAGTGGGGATTCGGGCATGGCCCGGGTAGGCCGGCCAGGTTGTGCGGGTGCCTAATCGCCTTTTTCGACAGGCGGTTGGAACCCGAATTTTTTCGCGAGCGCCATGCAAGCAGCTAGAGGTTTGATGCCGCCAGTGCAGGTGGCGTCCGCCAAGCATGCTGCTGCGACGCACACGCCGGTCAACAGGCACTGCTGGAGTTTCCAGCCCTCGTGCAGGCCCATCAGCACGCCGGCGCAGAACGCGTCGCCCGCACCTGCGGTTCCGGCTATGTAATTCTGCGGCAGTTTGAGTGCTGCTTGCCAGACGTCTTCGCCCTTGCGCGTGCGCGCGAATGCGCCCTCGGGGTAGTGGATCACGACCAACTCGCGCGCGCCCTGCTGCAATAGCGCGCCGGCGGCGTGCCGCACGGCTACCGGGTCTATCTGGCCATTTGCGTCGCGGATTTTGAACCCGGTGATCTTACTCGCTTCGAACTCGTTCAGAATGCAGTAGTCAACGAACTTCAAAGCAGGCAGCACAATTTGTACAAACCTGTCGCTGTTTTCGCTCACAACGTCAATGCTCGTTTTGAGTCCGGCCTCCTGCGCTTTGGCCAGGAGCGCCGCTGCTCTGGTCCCGTACTTTTTGTCAGGCGCATCCAGCGCGTCCAGGAGCAACAAATAACCGAGGTGGAACATGCGCGCCTTGAGTTTTTTGAAATCGATGTCTGAGCCGTCCCACAGCGCGTTCGCGCCGCGCCAGTGGAAAAATGTGCGCCGCCCGGTCTGCTGCTCGGTCATTACATCTGTGTACGCGGTCTGAGCTTTCGGCGTGGCGCGCAAGAAGCGCACGTCGATCTTGTGTTTTTTGCAATTCTCGATTATCCCCTTGCCGGCTTCGTCTTTGCCGACAAGTCCGGCGCCGTGCAGCGGGAACGGCGCCCCCAGCTTGGCCAATGCGATCAGCACGTTGTAGGCAGCGCCGCCCGTGCCCTGCGTTTCAGCGCGTATGTTCGCCAACTGCTCGGGTTGGGGATAGGCATCTATGATTTTGATCCGGTCAACGATCCAATTCCCGCCGACAAGCAAACCGCGTCGCTCAGATGCGCTTTTGGCTTTCATGTTGTGCTTGATTTTGTTTGAGCTTTACCCCTGCGCTCCGGTTGCGCGCGCAGGCCCAAGTTGCCGAAAAGTTCTCGTGGATTTCAAAGAATGGGTATTCACGGACGAAAAGCAAGGTTTTTTTGCAAAAGAGACTTTTCAAGCGCGCTGCGTTCCGGGTAATGGTGAGCCATGCACACGCCGCCGCATAAGGGCGAGAAGGTTTATCGCGGCATACCTGCCTCGGGCGGGGTCTGTCGGGGCAAGGTTTTTGTGCTCGGCAAAGGTGCGCCGCATGTGCCGAAGCGCCAGCTCGGCCAGGACGAAATCCCCGCCGAGATCGAGCGGTTGGAACGCGCCCTGGCCGAAACGATGCGGCAGGTGCTCGAGATACAACAAAAGGTCGCATCCAGCATAGGCCTCCAAGAAGCAAGCATTTTTGATGCGCACCTGTTGATCCTGCAGGACACGGCCCTGCTCAACGAAGTGTCGCGGCTCATCAAGGATGAAGGCCTGAACGCGGAATTCGCGTTCCACACGGCGGTAACCAAGTATTGCGACGCATTGTCGAAAGTGCCGGACGAGTTCTTGCGCGAGCGCGCCGCGGACATACGCGATGTCACTGCACGCGTACTTAACAACTTGCTGGGCAGGCACAGCGAAGCCGAGCTGCGCCAGCTAACGGAGCCGTGCATTCTGGTTGCGCATGACCTGAGCGCGTCCATTACGGCGCAACTGGACAGAAATGTGGTGCTGGGATTCGCCACTGACATAGGGAGCCAGACGTCGCATGCGGCGATCATGGCGCGGTCGTTGCGCATTCCTGCAGTTGTCGGGCTGAAGACAATTACTGATGAGCTTGTCTCGGGTGACGACGCGCTCCTGGACGGCTACAACGGCGTGATCGTTGTCAATCCTTCAGACCAGACGCTGTTCGAGTACGGCCAACTGGCACGCAGAAAAGCCACACTCGAGGAACGGCTGCGCGAGGTCGTGCCGTTGCCGGCGGTGACCCTAGACGGGAAACGCATTCCGCTCTTAGCGAACATCGAGCGGCCGGGTGACGCCGAGTGCGCGCTAGCCGCCGGGGCAGAAGGGGTGGGCCTGTTCAGGACCGAGTACCTGTTCATCAACCGGGAGAGCTTGCCGTCCGAGGAGGAACAATACACTTCGTACCGGCAGGCAGTAGCTGCGCTCGGGGCGCGCCCGGTCGTGATTCGTACACTCGATCTGGGCGGCGATAAATTCGTGTCGCATCTCGATCTTGCACCCGAGATAAATCCGTTCCTCGGGTGGCGCGCCATCCGGTTCTGTTTGCAGCGCCCGGACGTGTTCCGCGTCCAACTGCGCGCCATTCTCCGGGCCAGCGCGCACGGAAAGGTCAAGATGATGTACCCGATGATTTCGAGCCCGGACGAGGTTGATCAGGCGAACGCGCTTGTGGAGAAATGCAAAGCCGAGCTGCGCGCCGAAGGGCTGCCATTCGACGAAAACATCGAGGTCGGGGGCATGATCGAAACGCCGTCGGCTGCGCTCGTTGCCGACGCCTTGGCGAAGCGGCTCAAGTTTTTCAGTATCGGCACCAATGACCTCATTCAGTACGCGATTGCCGCAGACCGCACGAACGAGCGCGTGGCACATCTGTACGAGCCGACGCATCCGGCAATTGCGCGGCTGATAAAGCTGACTGTGGACGCGGCGCATGCACATAACATCGCTGTTAGTGTGTGCGGCGAAATGGCTGGCGACCCCGTGCTTGTGCCGCTTTTGCTCGGGTTGGGTGTGGACGAGCTTAGCGCGGCACCGGCATTGGTGCCCCAGGTCAAGTACCTTATCAGGTCAATTAAACTGAGCGAGGCACGTGAGCTGGCCGAGTTCGCGCTCAGCAGTGACTCGGCGAGCGCGGTTTTGGCCCGCGCGCAGCAGCTACTTGCGCGGGTCGCGCCGCAATTACTCGAAATACGGACCGGCACGCCTAACCAGTCAAATTCTCAATCACATTAACAATCCGTATAAGCCACCATATCTTGCAGAACAATGAAAGCGCTTGTGCTCGCAGCAGGGTACGCGACACGTTTGTATCCGCTAACGTTGACCACGCCGAAACCGCTCCTGCCCGTGGCGGGCAGGCCGATGATTGAATACGTGCTGGACAGTATCAGCACGGTCGAAAACCTGGACACAATTTACATAGTGACAAACGCGCGGTTCGCCGACCAGTTCCACCAGTGGCTCGTGACAAAGCGGGGTGCCGCACGCACCAGCCTCAAAATTCTAAACGATGGCTCGACCGACGACAGCAATAAACTCGGTGCGATCGGCGACATGCACTTTGTCATTTGTGCCGAAAAACTAGATGACGACTTGCTCGTTGTTGCTGGTGATAACCTGTTCAGCGAAAAGTTGGACGGGTTCGTCAGGTTCGCGCGCTCCAAGGACGGCCCTGTGGTCGGTGTCTATGACGTGCGCAGCCTCGAGCAGGCCAAAAAATACAATGCCCTCACGCTCGGGCCAGACGGCAGGATCACATACTTCGAGGAAAAGCCAAAAAACCCGACCGGCACCGTTTGCGCAATCGCACTCTACTACTACCCCCGGCAGG
>JANWZY010000229.1 GCA_025061935.1 Verrucomicrobiia bacterium | reverse complement strand
GCCGGTCACGCCAATGACGTTCAGCGTTGCGATCCCGAGGAAAACCATGCCCATGTGCGCCACACTCGAATTGCCGATCAGCAGATTCAGGTCGCGCTGGCGCATTGCCACCCAGCCGACGTAAAGAATGTTCCCAAGGCACAGCCACGCTAGAATCTGCATCCACGCCTGGGCCGCTTCGGGCATCATCGGCAGCGCGACGCGGATCAACCCGTACAGCCCGAACTTTTTGAGCACACCCGCATGGAGCATTGCGGTCGGGCTCGGGGCCGAGCCGTAGCCCAGTGGCGCCCAACTATGGAACGGCCAGAGCGAGACCAAAATCCCGAAGCCGAACAGCAACAGTGGGAAAACAAAACTCTGAGCAGACTGCGACATGGGGTTCTCGGCAAAATGCCGTGTCAGTGTGGGGATGTCGAACGTGCGCGCGCCTGGTGGCAGTTGCAGGTAAAGCGCGATCAGCCCGATCAACACCAGCAACGCGCCGAGACTGAGGTAAAGCGTGATTTGGAACGTGGCGTAATTCTTCCGCTCGCCGCGGCCCCAGACGCCGATCATGATGAACGTGGGCACCAGCGCAAGCTCGTGGAAGAAGTAGAAGAAAAACAGGTCCAGCGACATGAACGCGCCAAGGATGCCGCCGGCCATTGTCAGCAACAGTATGTAGAACTCCTTTTCGCGCTCGCGTATCTCGTACGCGCAACACACCGCTGCAAACGCCACAATTGCGCCCATCAATACTAGCCCGACGTTCAATCCGTCCACGCCAAGCCTGCACGCGATGCCGAGCGATTCAGCGCCGAGCCAGGGTACGGTGCTGACGAACCTGTAGCCGTGCTCGTCTGGCGGCGTGTTGCCAAACAACCAGAACATGCGCGCCGCAAGCAGCATTGTGACAAACATGCTCAGCAGCGCGACGCCGCGGATGACCACCCTGAAATTGCGCGGCACGAACACCAGCGCAACCGCGGCGAGCAGAGGCAATAGGAATATGTACGTCAGCATCGTCATCGTTCTTAACGCAAAGGCGCAAAGGCGCAGAAACGCAACGAGAAAGCTTCTTTGCGACCTGGCGTCTTTGCGTCTTTGCGTTGAATTCTCATTTCATTTTCCGAGCACGAACCACAGCACCACGGCCAACCCGAGCACGAACAACACACCATAAGTCTGCAGATTCCCGGTCTGGGCCAGGCGCAACGCGCGGCCAACGAGATCCGTTCCACCCCGGACCAGTCCGATACAACAGCCCTCGATTATCCACCAGCTAACCATGAAAGTATTCACGGCTGTGCCTCCTTTGGCAAAAGGGTCAATACGAGGCTAAATATGATCTGCGCGTGTTTCAATGCTTCGTCGAATTCTTCCTGTGTCGGTGTTGTTTCTGCCAAGTCGTCCGGATAGCGGAATTCCGATGCGTAAGGTGTGAGTGCCGCTGCAATTTCGACGTAATCGTTAAATCTCGGCTCGAACGCCGAGGCTTCAACAGCAAGCTTACGCACGTCGTGCGTTCTTTCCGGAGTTTTTCCGTGCGAAACCAAAAAGGCTTTCAGTGCTTTTTCCGCTGCCTGTTGGCAATGATAAATCGCAGTGTCAAACGGCCCGCCTGCTGCGCCCAGAATGGTCGCAGTCTTTAAGTCGTTCGACGCCTTTCTCAACCAAGAACGCACCAACTCAGTTCGCGTGTCATCCATAAAGCTTGCGTCCTCGGAGCAAAATCTCGCGCGTGAGGCTTCCCGGAATCTCGCGCACGCGTTCCACTTCAGCTCGCGTTCGCACTAGCACATCGGCGGAGATGGGCAAGCGACCAAGACAGCGTTGCGCACGCTGCTCACGGCGAATAGGGCGTTCGTCGCTTTCAGATACGATAACCATCAAATCAATGTCACTGGCAGCGTCCGGCGTCCCCCAAGCCTGAGAACCGAACAGGTAAATTTCCTCAGGCTGAAACTCGGCCTTCAACCGCTCGATCGCTTCTTTTAACAGCTCGGATTGACTCGCGTTCATAGCACCTCACCCCCAATTAGTCTATCTCCCCAAAACGAACCACAGCACCACGGCCAGCCCGAGCACGAACAACACACCATAAGTCTGCAGATTCCCGGTCTGGGCCAGGCGCAACGCGCGGCCAACGAGATCCGTCCCGCCCCGGACCAGCCCTATGCAACAGCCCTCGATAATCCATCGGTCAACCCAGTCGGCCACTGCAGCGATAAAATCATGCAGCCGGATGACCGTGGCCTCGTACAGCTCGTCGAAGTAAAACTTCCTGCGCATCCAGGTGGCCAGCGCGCCAAGTTTGTGTGGCAACAGGTCTTTGTCGGCCCGCGCGTATAACGCATAAGCAGCGGCGAACCCGAGCAGCAGCGCCACAAGACTGCAACCGGCTGCCAACGGCGCATGCACAAACGGCTCGATCAGTTTTTGGCCAAACGACATTGCCCCAAGTTCGGCGCGCGCAAATTGCCGGGCCAGAACCGTGTCAATCCCGATCAGCCCCCCGATTACGCTGAACAGCGCCAAGATGCGCAGCGGCCAGGTCATGACCCCTGGCGACTCGTGCGCGTGGCGAGCGGTTTCAGATCGTTCCGAACCGAAGAAGACCGCAAACGCGAGCCGGAACATGTAAAACGTGGTCAGTGCCGCGACTACCGCGCCCAGCCCAAACAGCGCCCAATTATGCTGATGCGCGGCCTGGGCAAGAATGCTGTCCTTGCTGTAAAACCCGCTCAGCGGGGGCACACCGGCTATTGCCAGCACACCCGCCATAAACGTCCAGTACGTTACCGGCATCTTTGCCCGCAGTCCGCCCATCTTCCAAATGTCCTGCTCGTGATGCAGGGCAATGATGACCGAGCCTGCGCCGAGGAACAGGAGCGCCTTGAAAAACGCATGCGTCGCCAGATGGAAAATCGCAGGCACCGGCCCGCCGAGGCCAACAGCCATGACCATGTATGCCAGTTGCGAAATCGTCGAGTACGCGAGCACGCGCTTGATGTCGTTTTGCTGAATCGCAATGAGCGCAGCAAGGAGTGCGGTGACCCCGCCCACCCACGCGATGACCATAAGCGCTTCTGGCGTGAAGATAAAATGCACGCGGCAAAGCATGTAAACGCCGGCCGCCACCATTGTTGCGGCGTGGATCAGCGCGCTGACAGGCGTAGGGCCTTCCATGGCGTCAGGCAACCATACATGCAACGGGAATTGGGCGGACTTGCCCACTGCGCCGCAAAATATGAGCAACCCGGCTACAGTCGCTAGCCCGCCGAGTGCAGCCGGGTTGGCAAGAAGCGTCTCCTGCAGCGTGGCAAAATGGATCGAGCCGAGCTTGCCCCAGATAATCAGAATGCCGAGCATGAACCCGAAGTCGCCCAACCGGTTTGTTAAAAACGCCTTTTTCGCGGCGTCCGCCGCGCTCGGTTTTTCGAACCAGAACCCGATGAGCAGGTAGCTCGACACGCCCACCAGCTCCCAAAAGATGAACATCAGCACGAAATTGTTGGCCAGCACAATCCCGAGCATCGAGAACGTGAACAGGCTCAGACACGCGAAGTACCGCGACCAGCCAGGGTCACCGCGCATGTAGCCGAGTGAATAGACGTGAATCAGGCCGCCGACACCGGTCACAACCAACATCATCAGCAAGCTGAGCGGATCGAGCTTGACCCCGAACTCGACCTGCAGCGGGCCGAGCTCGAGCCAGGTCAGCGCAGACTCGAACTTGACCCAGCCATGGCTAACCACGAGCGCGACCGACAACACGAACCCGGTCAAAACTGCCCCGACCGAAAGCGCGGCACTGAGCGGTTTATTGCGCTGTGTAAACAGCGCGATCCCGCCCGCTGCGGCCAGCGGCAGGAACCAGATCAGCAGAGTCAGCAGTTCAATTGGCATGACACAAGCGTTAAACCGTTGAATCGCTGAACCGTTGAATCGGAACAGCCGGTTCGACCGGATAACGGCCTAACCGTTCCGCGCGTCCACGTCCCGGCGCGCGTTCGGGGATGCGGCCTACTCGTCCCTTGCATCCAATTCCGCACCCACGCTGTAAAGCGTCGCCATGAAATTCATCCCGAACCCACTGGTGGCTACTGGGCCGAAATACCTGCGCTGCCCGGCTGTTATTCGCAGGGCGACACTGTCGAAGAACTGATGCAAAATTTGCGCGAGGCTGCATTGGGTTACCTTGAGGTTATGCGTGAAGAGGGCCGCCAGCCCCAGCCCGAAGTCGAGATTGCCGAGCTGACCCAATGAAGCCAATCACCGGCAAGAAATGTGCCGGTTGCTTGAAAAGCATGGCTGGGTGTTGAAACGCATTCGCGGCAGTCACCATATCTTCAGCAAGCCGGGCGAGCGCAAGATCATCACCCTGCCGGTTCACGGAAACGGAGAGCTTAAACCCGGCTTGGCAGCGCGAATCGCCAAGGATACCAACATCGCCTGGTAGCCTCTTCCGCATCGTCAAAGCTTCATCAAAGTCAAATCCTCGACGCGGGCCGACTGGCGTTTGCGGTACAGTGCAACGATTAGCGCCAGGCCCACAGCCACTTCGGACGCTGCGACCGTGATAACGAAAAACACC
>JANWZY010000228.1:4370-4599 GCA_025061935.1 Verrucomicrobiia bacterium | reverse complement strand
CATTTGGAATGGCATACACGCTATGGCCAATAGCCCATGTGCGAGCAGAAGATCGAGTTTACCGGCCAAGGCAGGTTCACCACTCGCATCCTGACAAATGAAGACGCGCCCGGTCTTTGTCACAGACGACACCGCCTCGAACAGAGGAAGGTTTTTATCGAGCACCGACCCCACTGCGCCAATGCAATGTCGGGCTTCGCCAGCAATCCCGACTGTGGAAAACACTTCA
>JANWZY010000228.1:0-4360 GCA_025061935.1 Verrucomicrobiia bacterium | reverse complement strand
CAGTGTCTTGACCGAGTTGAACAGCCCAGACAAGCCTGTACCCGCGCCATTCAGCCAAAATTTCACACGCGCTTTGTAAAAGCTGGACTGGCACGCTCTCGTGTGTGATGAGCTTGTTGATTTCGCGTCCGGCACGCAAAAGTTGGTTTAGCCGTTCAATGCGCGCCTGCGCAACTTTGCGCGCAGTCACGTCGTGGAAGAATGCGAATATGCGGCCGCACTCGCACGGCGTGTAGCTGAACCCGGCCTCAAGCTCGAGGAGACTGCCGTCCGACCGACGATGCCGCGTCGCGAACCGGTACGAGCCGTTTATCATCGCCCACTTAATGCGCAACTGAACCTGGTCGGGGCTTGTATCCGCCTCCAAGTCGCTGAGCCGCAATTTTTGGAGCTGTTCACGTGTGTAACCGGTCAGTGCGCAATAATTGTCGTTAACTTCTAGGACGCGCCCCTGCAAGTCTAGGAGCATGAATCCGTCGTGGACGCACTGGATAAGTGTCGGGAACAACTTGCGTAGTTGGTCGAGATTTTCCCGCGCATGGGGGTGTTCTACCATGTTTGCGGCTTGAAGTGCGGCGCATTCCAGGCGCGTCAACTCCAACTGAGTTAGCTGCCGCACTCGCCGGTCGAACACCGACAGCGCACCTATTATATCTCCGCTCGCCGTCCGGACCGGGACACTGGCGAGGAACCGTAACTGCTCCGGTCCCGCTACGAGCGGATGTTGCCCCAATGCCGCGTCTGCTGTGGCATCCGGCATTTGGACTATCATTCCGGACTGCATCGTCTGTACGCAGACGGCGTGATTGTGCGGCTGATCCGGTATCGAGATGCCGAATTGGGCCTCGAAGCGGTGCTCTTTGCCGCATCCGAAGCAAAGAGCTGCTGCGGGTGTCTCGCACAATTGCGCCGCTAGTCGGGCCATCTCGAGCAAATTCCCATCGCTTGCTTCACCCCTGTTAAATCGTCGCTGATATTCTTCAGTCTCTTTCGGGTATCCATTCAATATTGGGGGCGGGGCTCCAACCACAGCTTCCCCTTTGTCCCTCGCGCGCTGAGCTAACGTTCCCATGGCTGCGCCGAGCTGGTCTGTCTTTTCAAAAAAATCATCTGCTCCGGCAACTCTGCAATGTTCGCCCAGGCTCGGGTCGGGGTCGCGCGCAACGGCGTAAACTGTGCATTCCGGTGCTTCCTGTTTTATTGTTCGAATCAGGTCTGGAACTGGGATTCGTGGAAGGTGCGCATCGAGCAGTACGACATCAGGCCGTAAGGCGCGGAACAGGGTCAGCAACTGAAGACCGTCCTCAGCGCATGCTACGACTTCGATGTTCGCGCGTTCTCCGATCAATCGTGCAATACGCTGCCGCTCATCGAAAGATGTATGTGCGACTATTGCACGTAGGCTGGTGTACTCAGGGGGCGGTTGTATTCCCCAGCGATTTGAGGAACACATTCCTTTTTCAGGCTGAATCTGCGACTTTCTACTTCGGTTTGGCATTTATGACGCTTTCCTTTCCGCGCGTTGCTAATAAAAATTTACTCGCTTTGTTCATTGTTCATAGGGGCTAATCGCGGTTTTTAATGTCCGAAACTGCAGCCGGGTTGTTGACGGGAAAACTACTGACACACGAACGCGATAGGTGCTCGTAACCGTGGCGCAAGTTGAACGCGCCCACGACCGCACAATTTCCCGCTCAGCGTTTCACATGACCGATGCCGACCCGGAATAGGAACAGTCGTTACTACCGGTTGTTGTTTCAGATCCGGGGCACCACTGCATATTGCGTCGGCCTCGCAAACGCCGACCGCGCCCGCACCGGATAATATTTCGAAATCGCGGGGCTTTGGGCCCGTGCACGCCGCGTAAAGTGGAATTCCTTGAGCTTCTGGGCCTGTTTAACGCCTTGCCAAAATCCCGTTGAAACGACTTCCATGTGACTTCGCTTGTGCCCGGCTGGAGCCGGGTGCGAATGAGGGAACCCGACTCCGGGATTACCACCCCCAGCTTTGAGCCGTATCGAGAATGGTTCCAATGTGCGCTGGGTAGTGCCGAGTAGCCTCCGGTCGTGCCTCTTTTTGCGTGCGTGGCCGGCGTCTCGCATACCCGGCACGTCTCGGTCGCTGCTCTGAGCACTAGGGCAAACGTGACCCACTGCCAATCGGAGATTTACCGCTGTGGGGGATGCAGCACAAGGTTTAACCGAGTCAACAAGGTCGCCGGTTAATTGCCAGCCGAGGGACCATTTTGCGGTCTGGCATCCGAACGGGCTCGGGCGCTTACAGCGGCACCACGAAGCGCAGCAGAACGGGAGTTTTACTGCGCAACTGGCACGCGACAAGTGCTATACGCTTGTGCGAGTTCCGCAGACGACAGCATACAATTTGTTCCGCTGAGTCTCCGAGCATTCACAGGTTTTTCTGGGGCGTTACACGCGAGAGCGATAGTGTTAAGCCAGCTCGCAAAAGACAGAATGGGACGAGCTGCGCACTATTCCGCTCTCTTAGACCGTGCAAAGCCGCGAACAAAGGGGGCATATACAATTCGGCCTGCCGCCCAATATCGTGACTAAGGGAATTTGGCCCGGGGTCGGTGTCCACAATTGGCATGGCGGGCTACGGTCTTTCGTCCTGACCGTCCTCCCGCTAACGTGGGTAGAGCGCGCTCGGGCCCGTCGCACCATCCCCGCCACGCAATAGGCACGCCCTCGCGGTTTTCGATTAAACGTGCCCACACACTTCAGAATTTTTGTCCCACCTGGGACAAAAATTTTGACATGGTTTGAGCACGTACAAGCTTGGTGTGGCGCGCGTCGGATAACCACGATAGCTGCCGGTGCGCATGCCGCTGATGACGTGGATGCGAACAGGGTGTGATGTGCAGGCGGGCCATTGAGCGCCCGAGGCGTGCTTATGGGTGCGGTCGGGTTCCGTAAGCCAACTATGGCACCGTGGGCTGTATTCTGTTTGCCTGTCGGCCTTTGTTTGGCAGTTATTTCTAACGTTGGTGGTCCAGCAGAACAGAGCCGAGCAAGTCTGTGTAGGAGCAGGCGGCCGTTTAGACCACACATTCGAGTCCCGAAAATGGCCGATAGGGTGTTTTATACGTTGCGGCCCGATCCCACTGCACGGGTTATTTGCGACGTATGTCCCAAGGCGGTGGGAAATTCCAGCTCGTTAAGGAAGCAGGCTGCGAACTTTTTTGTACTAACATGCGAGCATGGATGCGAACGTGTTGTTCCGTATGAGGCGTGTGTTTTTGGTTTGTCTTGCTGGGTTAGGGACTTTGGGACCTTGGACAGAGGGACTTGGCCGACGAGGTGTTCGCAGTTGGCTGGCTGAAGGTGGGTTTGCGCATTGGAACCGGCGCGCTCCGCATGCGGTCGCGGACCTGGGCAGAGCGGGTCCAGCACGCGCCACCTATATCTAGCACGGTTATTCTGCGAGCCTGTGGCGTATGGCGTACCTGGTCAGTTCCACGTTGGTTGAAAGGCCGAGCTTTTCCGCGACTCTGGCGCGATAGGTTGCGACCGTCTTCTCGCTTAGGGCCAATTCTGCGGCTATTTCTTTCATCGTTTTGCCCATTGCGATTAGGCGCAGCACTTGCAATTCCCGTGCTGATAGTATTTCGTGCGGCTCGTGCGAGACTTCGCCGCTGAGCACGGCTGCAAGTTTTTCCGCCAATTCGCTGGTGACATACTTGCCGCCGGTCATGACTTTCTTGACGGCAGTGATGAGTTCGCTCGCTGCGCTACGCTTGTTAATGTAGCCTGCTGCACCTAGCTTGAAAGCGCGCAGGGCGAATTCTTCTTCTGGGTACATGCTCAAGATTAGCACGGGGGTCTTGGGGCACAACCGCCGCGCCTCGCTCAGCACCTCCAGTCCGTTTCTGCCCGGCATGTTTATGTCGAGCACGATGAGGTCCCACGGACCTTTGCCGAGCAGCTCCATTGTGGTGCGGGAGTCGCCCGCTTCTTCGACTTGGACGCTGCCGAGTTCTTTAACCAACAGGTCCCGCAGTCCGCGCCGCACAATTTCGTGGTCGTCAGCTATTAGGATTTTCATGGCTGCGATTTTACCCTGTTAATGTGTTAACGGCACTGCCAGTGAAACAGTGGTCCCACCATTCTGCCCAGGCCGGACGGTCAAAGTGCCCCCGAGCACGCGTGCGCGCTCCTGCATGCTTATCAATCCGAGTGATTGCGGGTCGGTCAATTTTGAGACCGGGATGCCACACCCGTTGTCGCGAATTTCCAGCTTCAGGATCTCGCGTGCGCCGCTTGCTGGGCCGTTATGTTGTGAAACGGGCGCTTTCTCGATACGCAACTCAATTTCGACCTCAGTTGCTTTTGCGTGCCTGGCT
>JANWZY010000227.1 GCA_025061935.1 Verrucomicrobiia bacterium | reverse complement strand
GGGCAGTTCCCGACGAACCGGTTCCCGAACCTTGGTTGGCTCGGACGTGTACCCCGCGGCACGCCTGGGAAAACCGTGTTCATGAAGGCCACTAACATTGTTGCTTACAGGAGTGCGAATCCAAACGACGGGTTCTGGCGTTGGGTGCGCTGGACGGGTAACGCAATCGGCACGACCAATTTAGTGGGGGTTGACCCGAAGCTTTTTGCCGATGCCATGTTGACCGCGCCCGTTGCGGACTGGCGCATTTTCGACCTCTTCACCACTACGCTGTACGAAAACGATAGCCGTGGCAGACTGTCCGTGAACCAATCCGGCCTTGCGGCATGGTCAGCGGTCTTGAGTGGCGTCGTCGTACTCACCAATGAACCGATAAGCGGCGTAGTGAGAGATGCGATCATCAACCCAGCAGGGGTGTATAACCCGAACCAGGCGCCATTGCCGCCGCTGGTCCAGATTGTGAACGGCATCAACCGCACGCGCGCGGACACGAACTTGTTCCCGGACCGCGTTTTCGGCGCCGTGGGCGAAATCTTGGCCACGCCGGAGTTGACCGAGCGATCACCGTTCTTGCTGTATCCGCCGGCGGCCAACGAGCGGCTAATGCGTCTATTCGGAGGCATTACTGACGAGGTCATGGAACGCATCCCGCAGCAGATCATGTCGCTGTTGGGCATTGACGACGGGTTCGTCGTGTACGCATACGGCCAGGCGCTTAAGCCTGCTGAGAACTCGATTGTTATGTCTGGACAGTATCAGGGCTTGTGCACGAATTACCAAATCATGGCCGAGGTCGCTGCACGCGCTGTGATCCGGATTGAAGGCAGCCCGTTGCCGGATACAGCGAATACAAATTCGGTGTATTTCAGACCCGACCCGCGTCAACGTTACCCGCTGCGGCTCGTCACCGAGAGTTTCAATTATCTGCAGGTGGACTGAAATGACTTACGGAACTTGGCAAAGCAACTACACCGCTTCGGTTCTTTACCGCGTGCACGGGACGCACGGTTTAGGGAACGTGCAGTGCCGCGTGGCAGGACTGTGCTTGTCGTGGCGCGACACGTTCCTGGCAGGGCAGGGCAGGGGACACGAGGATAATTTGCCACCAGAATTCGGTTCTTGAGAAAGAGCTATGCGAATCCGGAACTGGAAGTTGTTGGGTTTGGCAGCGGCGGGCGTGAGTTGCGCGTTGTTCTTGGTGCTTTGGAATCATCGCAGCGCGATTCGCGCGGATGCACCACGTGAGCCTTCTGCGCAACAAGCCATTCCATCTGCGAGCGTTGAAACGAGGGGGCGCAAGACGCAGCAGACGGTGTCGGCGACTGCGGCCGCCCCACTTGTGCAGCATGTGGTAGCACCGCGTCAGGCGCCTGGCCCGACCGACAGGTTCAAATATCGGCTCGCCAATACGACAAACACGGTCTCACAGTTGCTGAGGAACGACAGAGCCATCCTGCTCGAAAATGCTCTGATTGATACAACGTTGCCTGTCGAGCTGCCTGTGCCCGAACATTTGCGTGCGACGAATGATCCAGGCGCCTACATAGTGCAAGCGCGGGGGACGATTGACGATGAATTTCGTGCGGCTTTGGCCCGGGCCGGCGCGAGCGTAGTTTCGTACATACCCAACAATGCTTACCTGGTCCGGTGCAGCGCGGCGACAGCGCGCAGACTCGCTGCGAATAGGTTGGTCCAGGCCGTGCTCGCGTTCGAGCCGTATTACAAGCTCAAGGGCGAGCTGCTCAAACTTGCGGTTGAACGTGAGCCGTTGCCGGAAGGTACGCATTTGGTTGCGGTGCTGTTCGCCGATATAGCATCAGAGACGATCGCACAACTCGAACAATTGGGATTTGGTGTACTCGAAACGGGCAACTCGCCATTCGGTGTGGTAGCGCATGTTAGGCCTGCCGGGAATTGGACAGCTTTGGCACTCCTACCTGGTGTACAGCTTGTTGAGCTTGGCCGTGTCCGCGTGCCCGCGAACGACTTGAGTCGGGTGCGTGTGGGCGTGGCAGCCGACCCGATTACGACCACGAATTATTTGGGGCTGAGTGGCAAGGACGTATTTGTAGCCATGGCCGACTCCGGGGTGGATATGAACCACCCCGACTTGCAAGGCAGGATTGTCCTTGGTCCCGGCGCCGACGGGGCCGACACGAACGGCCACGGGACACATGTGGCCGGAATCATCGTTTCCAGCGGCGCTAATGGCCCCCAAGGGACCAACGTTAGCGGTTCGATAGATGGCGCGAGTTTCCGGGGCTTGGCGCCCGATGCCAGGTTGTATGTGTTGCCTGTGAACATGGCTTCGGGGCCGATGGCATCTGCAGGGTCGCCGGCTGTCTCGGATGCTTCATTGCAGCAGGAGGCAGCAAAAACAAACGTGCTGATCTCGCTCAATGCGTGGAACTACGCCGGAGACAATTCGTACAGCATCGCTTCAGCAAGCTACGACGCGGCAGTCCGGGATGCGTTGCCTGGTGTTACGGGGCCTCAGCCGGTGTTGTTTGTCTTTGCTGCGGGGAACGACGGCTTGGGCAGCGATAACGGATTAAGTGGTAACCCGGATTCTATCCTCGCACCGGCCACGGCGAAAAATGTTCTCACAGTCGGCGCAATCGAACAACTCCGGTACATCACAAATCAGGTCGAGCAGGTAACAGGGGGCCAGACAAACAGGACGACACCGTGGCTTGGCATGACAGACTCAGCAAACGAAGTCGCGCGGTTCTCGAGCCGCGGCAACGTGGGCATTGGTTACGAAGGCGACTTCGGCAGGTTCAAACCTGACGTAGTTGCGCCTGGTACGTTCGTGCTATCGACCCGGTCAAGGCAATGGGCTAGGGGGACGTATTATGACGGCAGAGTATCCCGCATCACGCGATATGCAGATCAGTACACTGAACCGAACTTTCTCAACTTTGTCAGCGTGTACGTGCCAACTAACGCGCTTGAGGTAAGCGTCGGGATCATACCGAACCGCAATTCGCCGGTGCCGTTCCCGCAAATGGACATTTACGTGTGGCGCGGAACAGACCCAAGAGAATCAGCCCCAGATGGCCCGTATCCACTTCAGTTTACAGCGACAGGCAACCCTGTAACGCCGGGGCAGGTTTTTTGGTGGTTCGGCATCAGCAATACAACCTCAGAGACGGTTTTCCACGATATCGTTACGCGCGTGGTCACCGAGGAATTGAAGGACTACATGAACGCGCTCAGTAACCTGAACGAGTCGGTCGGCCCGTATTACAGGTTCGAGTCGGGTACGAGCATGGCCGCAGCTAACGCAGCAGGCGTGTTGGCGCTCATACAAGAATTCTTCCAAAAATTCAGTGTCACCAATAGTCCCGCGCTCATGAAAGCGTTGCTCATCAACGGGGCGCGGTCAGTCAATCCGATGTACGATTTCCAAGTCAGGCCGCCGATCAATTATCAGGGTTGGGGATTGGTCCGTCTGCCGACCACGCTGCATCCTGCGCTAACCAACTCGCGCCCGATTTTCAAATTCGACGCGCCCGAACCGTGCTCGATCAAGCTCCTGGACCAAAGTCCAACCAACGCACTGGCAACCGGTCAAAGCCTGACTTGGAAACTCGAAATAGCCAACTCGAATGCGGTCGATCTGCCGCTCCGGATCACGCTGGTCTGGACCGATCCGCCGGGCAACCCGGCTGCGAGCGTCAAGCTCGTTAACGACCTCGATCTGATCGTGACCAACCTCGACACGACGAATGTGTACGTCGGGAACGATATCGGTCCAGGTGCACTGTTTAACCTTCCCTGGGACGGTGTTTCGACGATTACCAACGACGCGGTAAACAATGTGGAGAACGTGTTCATCCCTCCGCGACTGGGCACGAATTACTCGATCACGGTCGCCGCGCGGCGCGTGAATGTGAACGCAGTGACAACCCAGACAAACAATGTAATGCAGGACTTCGCGCTTGTAATCTCATGCGGTAACGGTGAAGTGCCGGATGCGCTGCGCATCGGCGATAATGCGAAGCCGGTGTTGACTTCCCCCAGCGCTATAGAAGTTACCTACGTGACCAATACGTTCCAAGACGCCACCACGGCGGGGGCACTGCTGCTCCGGCAGCGCGCGGGCGCGAGCTTCCAATTGCTGGGCACAAATATGATTGACCTTGGGCCGAACGCGTACTGGCCTACCAATGCGAAGCTTACATTGGGCGTGACGAACCAGTGGCATTTTTATGTGATTACCAACACGCAAAACTACACTAACGCCGCGTTCGTTACTTTCATACCGCCAAACTTGAGCGTCCCACGCGGCGGCGTTTATAGCGTGAATCCGGAGGAAGAAGCCACACGCGAGGAGGCTGATATAGACTTGTTTGTTGCGCGTGGGCCGAACAACTGGGCACTGACAAACCTTGATCCTGTGGTGCTAATGAACGCGGATAAATCGGTCAGCCGTGGCGGTGTCGAGCTTGTGTTCTATACGAACGCGCAACCAGGCGAGGTGTTCTACGTGGGCATCAAGGCCGAGGACCAAATGGCCGCTGAGTACGGGTTCCTTGCAGTGTTCAGCCTACTCCCATTCAGCGAGAGCCCAGAAGGCGGCATCCGTGTGCGGTTCTTCCCG
>JANWZY010000226.1 GCA_025061935.1 Verrucomicrobiia bacterium | reverse complement strand
GCGGCTCGATCCTGCTCGGCATTTGCGGCGCCACATTGCTCAGCATCGCGCTGAAGCTCGTCTTTTTGCACGGGCCTAGCCGAGCGCCTACGCCTGCCGTTGTGGCCGAATCAATGCTTGCGACGCGGTTCGAAATTGCGCACGGATTGGTTTCGTTGCCGCCATCGTTGGCCCCAACATTGCTTAAGCTCGACCCGATCAAGGCGGTCACGCCCCCAATGCTCCCGTTTGTCGCCGTGTTTTTGTTCATGCTGGTGTTCGACGCGATCGGCACATTGATCGGCGTGTGCGAGCAGGCAGGATTAATGCGCGACAACAAGTTACCCCGGGCCAAGCAAGCCATGATTTCAGACGCTATTGGGACGGTGGTAGGCGCTGCACTAGGCACCAGCACGGTCACAAGCTACATCGAAAGCGCGGCGGGCGTCGAGCAAGGCGGGCGGACTGGCTTGACGGGCCTGGTCACAGCCGGCTTGTTTATCCTCGCCCTGTTTTTCAGCCCCATTATTGCCATGATCGGCAGTTACCCGCCTATAACTGCGCCCGCGCTCGTCATCGTAGGAGCCATGATGATGCAAAATGCAGCCAAGGTTGAATGGAAAGATTACACCGAAGCGATCCCCGCATTCCTGACTTTGGTTGGCGTACCGCTTTCATACTCGATTGCAGACGGGCTTGCCCTGGGCTTTATCAGCTATCCGATCGTTAAAGCGCTAGCAGGCCGCGGCCGCGAAGTAGGTTGGCTGACTTACCTGCTGGGCGGAATCCTACTATTGTACTTCCTGCTCGTGCGGACCGGGATGTGACAGCTGGCGAGCGCGCGTTCACGAATTGCGGCGCGCCTCGCCCCGCTGCAGCGCAACTCCTGAACTTACAGGCCGCTAAGTGGGCGGTTGATAAAATAAAGCAGCAAGCCGAACAGGGCCGAAATCCACAACCCTACCACGATTGCCCATTGCAAAATGCGGCGCTGCTTGCGTCTGTAATGGCTACCGCCCATGCCGGGTAGCAGGTAGTAAAATTCGCGCTTCTTTTGTCGGCTTGTCAGCAATCCGAACACGTGCGAACCGCGCCAATCAAATTTCTTGCTCGCAAATAATGACGAACAGGTGACCTGATTTCAACGCCAAATTGCACCCGAGTACAAGTTGGGGTTGAACCGGCGTCCAGGTTTCAGCCAGGCACATGTTCAGCCGGACGCGGCATATCTTCCCTCTCTTCGGTCGCAGATATCGCACCTGCCACGCGCGGCCAGATATGAAATCCGCCTCGATGGAACGCAGTTATTTCCCACACACCCCAAATGCCTTTTCCTTCGCGGAACCCGCGGTAAAACACATCGTGCGACCCCGGGTAAGTCTTCGTCCACCAACATTCCATGTTGGCGCTGTCGTACCGCCCATTGATAATAAACGGGCCGACGTCGTCCAACCCCGTACCGGTCACCTGACCACTGGCGAAGGTCAGCTCCAGCTCCATGTAGTGCTTTTCGCCCGGGCTGTAGGTGTAAAACCCGACCCACGGCCCGGAAGGGAATAATTCGTCGCTCACACTATTTTCGTTAGCCGGTCTAAGCCGTTGTGTCAAAGCCCAAGCACTGATTTGGCCTATATGTCACCCTCAAGGCTTTGATTCAATAGCGCCGTATGGTAGAAATTCCGGTGTGCAAAAAATTAGCGCAGGCTTGCTCATGTATAGGGTCAAGGATGGTCGGGTCGAGGTGTTGCTGGTGCATCCCGGCGGGCCGTTTTTCAAGCATAAAGACGAGGGCGTGTGGAGCATTCCGAAGGGCGAGATAGAACCTGGCGAGGACGCACTCACTACTGCGCAGCGCGAGTTCCGCGAGGAAACCGGTATCCGGCCCGAGCCGCCGTTTATAGAACTCGGCCAAATAACACAAAAGAGCGGCAAAAAAGTTTTTGCTTGGGCCTGTGCGGGCGACGGCGAGCCGCAACAAACCGACACCAATACATTCCGGATGGAATGGCCGCCGCGGTCGGGCCGCTGGGCCGCGTTCCCCGAGGTTGACCGCGCCGAATGGCTCAGCTTGGACGAGGCCCGGCGCAAGATAAAGCCGGCCCAATTGCCTTTATTGGAGCGCCTGGCCGCAATGTTGAACCAGCGCACGGCGTAGCGCAGCTACACAATGGGCGCAAGATCGAGGGGAACCGCCGCATTTACGACAAGGGTTCATAGCTTCCTCAATTTGCCCGAGACAACGCGCCACGCGGCCCGCTGCGTTTTGGAGTTTACGGACGCGGATTTTGCGGTAGGTTTTGCCCGCGCCCGTATGCGCCTAATCGGTTACATCGAGTCCGAACATGCAGCCAAGCGGTTCGCAGACTACCTGGCCGCACGGGGCATCGAGAGCCATATCGAGCTTGAGCATGGTCATGGCTGGGGGGTATGGGTACGCGCTGAAGAACACCTCGACCAAGCCAAACAACTGCTGACCGCGTACAAACGTGACCCATCAGCCCCGGAATTCAAACCGGAGACACGTCGCGCTTTTTCCGCAACAATAAAGCCACCGCGGCTCGCGTTGCCGAAGCGCAGTATTCAAGCACGTTGGCGTGCGCTCACCGACGCTTTGGCGCCTGTCGGCCTTGGCCCGCTCACGCTTTGCCTCATATTGGCAAGTGTCGCGGTTTTCGTAATCTCGGACTTCGGCCGGAACACGATTGCGAGCGTGCCCGGGCTTTTTATCACGCATATCGAGCGGAGCGGGTTCGACGTTCTGTATCGGCCGGGTCTGGTCGAAATCAGGCAAGGCCAAATCTGGCGCTTGGTGACCCCGATTTTCATTCACTTCGACCTGCTCCATATCTTTTTCAATCTGTTCTGGTTACATGACCTAGGGGGTATGATCGAGACGCGGCTGGGCGCATGGCGCCTGGCGCGCCTAGTTGTTGTTATTGCGGCGCTATCGAACGTGGCCGAGTTCGTCTGGACCGGACCTTACTTTGGCGGTATGTCGGGCGTTGTTTATGGGCTTATCGGCTTCTTGTGGATGAAAAGTAGGTACGACCCGGCCAGTGGCGTCGTTTTACACCCCTGGATAGTCATAATGGCAGGCATTTGGTTCTTGCTGTGCATTGCCGGTGTGATACAAGCTGCCAACGCGGCACACGCGGTCGGTTTCGCAACCGGCACAGCCTGGGGTTACGTTTCTGGCAAACGCCGTAGTTAGCTCGAAGACCCGGTGAACGACAAGGAAGGTTAACAAGCCACTGGCGTGAATGGCTCAAACACGATAGGAGGTCTAACATCATGCCCGTACCGGTTCTGAGCATAACACAGATGCGCGAATGGGAGCGTGCCACGTGGGCAACAGGCAAAACCGAGCAAGAAGTAATCCGCCGTGTCGGCCAACTGGTCGCCAAGCGCGCACTCGCGCTTACCGAGCCTGGTGACTCGATTTTGATCCTCGCGGGCAAGGGCCACAACGGCGACGACGCGCGCTGTGCACGCGAGCATCTAACCGGGCGCCAGGTTGATCTAATTGAGGTCACCGACCCGCAAAGGCCAGAAACAATCGAAGCGGTTTCAAAAAATTTGAGACGCCGCCCCGCGCTACTTATCGACGGCCTATTCGGCATCGGCCTGAATAGGCCGCTAGACCCGCACTGGCAAGAAGTGATAAACCGCATAAACGAGGCCGGGGTGCGAGTCCTCGCAGTTGACGTACCCTCGGGCTTGAATGCAGATACGGGTGAACCGCATGGCGCGGCGATCCACGCCGCTATCACGCTGACTTTAGGCGCACCCAAGCGCGGACTAATTGAACCTGCTGCATGGCAGTTTGTCGGTCGCCTCGAAGTTGCGCCTGAAATAGGCCTTGTGCAGTGCCCGTTCACTGCGCAACTTTATTGGACGCTGGCCGAAGACTTTGTCGGGTTCCCGCCCAGGCGCGCTGCTGGCACACACAAAGGCACGTACGGCCACTTGGCGATCATAGCTGGCAGCCTGGGGTATCATGGTGCGGCAGTACTCGCCGCGCGCGGCGCGCAGCGCGCGCAGCCAGGCCTAATCACAGTTTATACCCACGAAATGGTTTACCATGCCATTGCCGCGCAATTACAGTCGGCAATGGTACGTGTGCTGCCTTTCGACCTGAAGCAATTGGACAATTACACGGCGGTCTTGATCGGGCCCGGGCTTGCTGCGCCCGAAGTCGCATCCGAGCTAGCACCGTTGGCGCGTCGGCTCTGGCGCGACGCGCCCGTGCCGGTTATTGTTGACGCGACGGCGCTCGATTGGCTCCGGACCGAGGCAATAGCAGGCAACGGCGTCCGCGTGGTCACGCCGCACCCAGGCGAGGCAGCGCGCATGCTCAAGACTGTCCCGCAAAAGATATTGGCGAACCGCGTCGAGGCGCTGCAGCGAATCTCAGAACAATACGGACGGTGTTGGGTCGTGCTTAAAGGTTACCAGACCCTAGTCGGCAAGTTTGACACCCCGCTTTACATAAATTCCTCTGGCAATCCGCACCTGGCGCAGGGCGGCAGCGGCGACCTGTTAGCAGGGTACTTGGCCGGATTGCTTGCTCAACCTGCACTGCGCGAGGACGTTCTTAAGACAATCAGGTACGCGGTGTGGCAACATGGTGC
>JANWZY010000225.1 GCA_025061935.1 Verrucomicrobiia bacterium | reverse complement strand
AGGGTTGTTGCCCCGCGCGCACGGCTCGGCCTTGTTCATGCGTGGCGAGACGCAGGCGGTCAGCCTGGCCACGCTCGGCACGGACGAGGACGTGCAGGAATTCGACGCTTACACGGGCGGCGAAACCGAGAAAAAGTTCATTCTGCACTACAACTTCCCGAATTTTTCGGTCGGCGAGACGGGTCGGATCGGCGGGCCAGGCCGGCGCGAGATCGGACACGGGGCGCTGGCCGAGCGCTCGATTGCGCCGTTGCTACCATTGGATTCGTACCCGTATTCGATCCGGGTCTCGACCGAGATCACCGAGTCGAACGGCTCGACCTCGATGGCGGCTGTGTGCGGCGGCTCCCTGGCGCTAATGGATGCAGGTATCCCGCTTGCGAAGCCGGTGGCGGGCATCAGCATCGGCCTGTGCACAGAGCTCGATGCCTCGGGCAACATCACCCGTTACAAGCTGCTGACCGATATAATTGGCGCCGAGGACGCGTTCGGGGACATGGATTGTAAGATAGCCGGCACCGACAAGGGCATAACCGGGTTCCAGTTGGATTTGAAGCTTCCGGGCCTACCGCACGCGATTATAGCCGAAGCCTTGGCGCGTGCGAAAGCGGCGCGCTTGCACGTGTTGGCCGAGATGAACAAAGTGTTGCCCGAGCCGCGCAAAGAGATTAGCAAGTACGCGCCGCGCATTCTCACACTCAAGATTGACCCCGAAAAGATTGGAACCCTCATCGGGCCGGGGGGCAAAAACATCAAGAAGATCGTGGACGAGTCCGGCTGCGAGATCAACATCGAGCACGACGGGTCGATCAAAATTTTCTCGGCGACGGAGGAGGGTATGCGCATAGCGCGCGATGCCATCCTAGCGCTGACGGCCGACGCCGAGCCGGGCAAAGTGTATCGGGGCAAGGTTGTCACAGTGAAAGACTTCGGCGTGTTCGTCGAGTTTCTGCCCGGCCGTGACGGCCTGGTGCCGATAAGCGAGCTTGCGAATTTCAGAGTGAAAAAGGCCGAGGACGTGGTGCGCGTCGGCGACGAGATCTGGGTCAAATGTTTGGGTGTGGATGAAAAGGGCCGGGTGCGTTTGTCGCGCAAGCAAGCAATGGCCGAGCGCGCCAAAGAACTGGAGCGGCCTCAGCCCAAGAAACCAGAGCAACGACGCAGATAAAACTGCGTTTCCGGTGCGACTTCCGTCACCGGTTTGAGTCCGAGTGAACGAGTCCCGCCGAATTGGCGTGCGGCCGGAATGCGTGGCCGAGCGATGGCCTCATGCGCGTTCAAGGAATAGCATCACGCTGTCCCCGTGCTTGAGCGCCTTGACCTCGGCCCAATGTGGGGGCAGTGTGAGCGTATCCCGCCGCGCGTGACCGAGGACGAATCGGCCGCCGGGCTTTAACAGCCCTGGTAGCGTCGGGTTGTCCAGGAGCTTTTGCGCCAATGATGTTGATCTGTGTCCGATGTTTTTCTCGCCATAAGGCGGGTCGGCGAGGATTAGGTCGAACTGCCTGCCCGCAGATGCAAGTTGCGAGATGGCCGCGAAAACGTCTTGGACGCGGACTTCAATTACATCTGTGGGCAACCCGGCGAGCCGCGCATTGTGGCGGATGAATTCGGCGTGCTTGCTCGATTTTTCCACACAAACTGCAGAAGCGGCGCCGCGGCTCAAGCAGTCGAGGCTCAGCGCGCCTGTGCCGGCGAACAGTTCGAGCACGTGCGCGCCCACAACGCGCGTGCCGAGGCTGTTGAACACCGCTTGTTTGACCAGGTCCGAGGTGGGCCTGACCGCCCCGCTTTTGGGTACCTTAAGTATTCTTCGGACCGCTTTGCCGCCAGTTATCCGCACGACGCCGATTCAACCAGCCTTAACACGATTTGCCAATGCTTGTTTTAAGCCGGGCCTGCGGTATAGGTTAACTCGGAGGCTAACGGGAACAACAGTGTAGAGAGACAATGCAGCCGATTGAACCGCCGGATGCGCATTATCTGAACGCGGCCATCGGTTGGCTCGAGCTGGGCAATCCTGCCGAGGCGCGCGCGGAGCTGGCACGCATCAGTGCCGAGAACCAGTCGCACCCAGACGTGCTCGAGGTGCAATGGCTGGTTTGCGCCGAGCTTAAAGATTGGCCTGCGGCGCTTGCCACAGCCGAGTTGCTTGTCTCGCGTGCGCCCGACCGGCCCGGCGCGTGGATATACCGCGCGTACGCGCTGCGGCGCGTGCCGGATGGAGGGCTACAGAAGGCTTGGGACGCGCTCCGGCCCGCATACGACAAGTTTGTGACGGAACCCCTCATCCCGTTCAATCTCGCCTGTTATGCATGTCAGCTTGGGCGCGTAGCCGAAGCGCGGGAGTGGTTGAAACGCGCACTTGCGGTCGGAGACACCGAAAAGCTTAAGCAGATGGCACTTAGTGATAGGGACCTCGAACCACTTTGGGCGGAGATCCCCTTACTCTGAACCTGCCGCTGCTCGGTCTGGGGAAGTATTCCGCCACCAACCGCGCCACCGCCCGAGCAGGCTCAGCAGCAGGAGCGCAATCACAGCGCCAGCCACATCAATGCACACGTCTTGAACCGCGCCTTGACGCGAGGGCACGAAACTTTGCCGGAATTCGTCCAGCGCGGCGTACAGTGCTGTGAGCACGAGCGCGCGGCGCGCGTCTGACCAGCGCCACTCGGGCTTGTTATGTCTCGACGGCTTCACCAACGCGAGCCAGAACAGCACAGCGAGCACGCCGAACTCGACCGCGTGCGCGCATTTCCGAATGAGCAGTATGAGCAGGTCAACCTTGTCCTGGGCCAGGCTCGGGAACAGCCAGCGAATGATCGGGCCGAGAATCCGCGATGTCCGATGCGCTGCCAATGCCTCGCCTGACCCGCCGAAAATGACGAGCATCCAGAGCGCGGCCGGCAGCCAGTACCAAACAGTTGAGACGGCAACGGCCACGCGGCATAGCAAACATGGTGCGCATCGCAGTGGCAAGAAATTACTGAGGCGCCGCGCATTTGGTTCCACCCGAGTCTGGCAGCAGGCTATGTGGCCGCAGGCGCATTGAGCGCCGCGGCGCGGCCGTCGGGCAGTTTGCCCAGGTGGTAGATCATGAACCCGTGCAGGAATTGTCGTAGCTCGGCTGCTTGTGCGTCTGTGGGGCGCAACCGTGCCACTTCTGGCCAGTCGCGCTCGATAAGGTATTGCACAAGCTGTGTTGTGCCGGGTGTCAAGCGCAGCTTGTCGGGGTGGGGCTTCAGGCCCAACTCAGTTAATAGCTTAAGTTCGAATGCGAACACTGTGTGTTGCGCCGGCGCGTGCGACACCAGATGCCTGAGCAGCCCTCTGAACAGATTGAACATGCCCGGCAATGGCGTATCTGGTTCGGTCGTCTGCTCGATGAGCGCGGCGCAGTACGCGGCCTGTTGCAGCTTGGTCAAATCGGTGCGGAGCGGCGCATGCGCGTCGCGCAGGGCCACTTCTTTGAGCGTGTGCAAATCGGAGCGGCGGCTGCGGTAAAAATTGAAGTCGCACAAGTAAAACAGGTCGAGCTTGCCCCGCAGCGGCGAATCGGGCCTGCGCGCACCCTTAGCCGCCGTGCTGAGCCGGCCCTGGCGCAGCGTCAGCCAGTGCACGATCAAGCTCGTGTCAGTAAGGGGGTAAGTGCGCATTACTAAGCCTGTCGCAGCCTCGATCATTTTATCGCTCAAATGGTTGGCCGATCGCGGCAGGCGCAACCGCGAAGTGGCCACACGATCCGGCTCGGGCGGTGCGGGCCAGCGCTGCTGCGCCCGGCACTGCATGGTCATGCGCGTGCGTTTGCGGGCGGCGCCGGTATTTGACCGGCAGGTTCGGGCGCGACCGCGCCGAGGCTGATGATGTATTTAATGCCGTCTGCCACGGACATGTCGAGTTTAGTCACCTTTTCTTCGGGTACCAGCACGAGGAACCCCGTAGTCGGGTTCGGCGTCGTCGGGATGAACACGCACACCACCTTCTGGTTCGTCTTCGCTTGGACCTCCTCGTGCTCTTCACTGGTAATGAAACCGATTGCGTATAGGCCGGGCCGCGGGAACTCGACCAGCACAACCGTTTTGAACGCCGTTTTTTTGCCCGAGGTCAGGGCTTCATTCACCTGTTTGACCGTCCCGTAGATTTTGTTCAGCAGCGGCACGCGCAACATCGTGTTGTCGAACCATTCGATGAACCGCTTGCCCATGTAGTACCTGGTCAGCACGCCCGCCAGGCATACTAGCAGGAACGCGAGCACGAACGCGACCACGCGCCAATACCACAGCATCGGCCCGCGCCCGCCGTCCATGTGTGTAATATCGCGCGGAAGGAAAAAAAGTAACGTGTCCGTGAATGCGGCTATGGTGCCGAACAGCCACTTGACCACTGCGAGCGTAATCACCGCCGGCAAAATGACCGCCAGGCCAGTGACAAAGCATGCGCGCAACCGCGGCAAAAATCTTTGCTTCACGCCCGCATTCTAGTTTGCACCGCCTTCAACCTCAAGGTGAAGAGCCTGACCCGGATGTTTGAAATTTCGCGCCGCGTAGTACGCCGCCACGATCGCGCCTAAATGCAAGAAGAACAGCTCAACCGCTACTGCACGGCTTCACCCCTTGGTTCAACTGCGTCCCGTCCCCGT
>JANWZY010000224.1 GCA_025061935.1 Verrucomicrobiia bacterium | reverse complement strand
CAAGCGATTATTCATGATCCGCCCGTGCTCGTTATGGACGAGCCGACCGACGGGCTCGACCCGAACCAGAAACACGAGGTGCGCACGCTCATCCGGAACATGGGCCGCGAGAAAGCGATCATTTTTTCAACCCATATCTTGGAAGAAGTGGACGCTGCCTGCACGCGCGCTATCATCATTGACCGCGGAAAGATAGTGGCCAACGGCACCCCGGACCAGTTGCGGCGCAGGTCCGAGTGGGCGGGCGCTGTGACACTCCGCGTCAAAGGCGTGCCGCGCGAAACACTTATAACGCGACTTTACTCGGTCCCGCTGGTCAACAGAGTGACCGTGCTCGAGGAGAAAGACGGGCGCATTACTGCGCGCGCGTTCCCGAAGCCCGGCGCTGCAGACGGCGAGCTGCTGACAGCGGTGGCAGAAGCTGTGCACGGTTGGCAGATTGAACTGTTGCAGCGCGAGGAAGGGCGGTTGGATGAAGTGTTCCGTGCCATAACAATGCCTGACACGGTCAAGGCGTAGCACACGACCAGTAACGGCACGCACGCGGCGTAACCCGCAACCAAATGTTTCTACCCCAAGTGGTTAAGCAGCCATGAACACAGCTCTAAGGCACATCTGGACGATAGCAAAGCGCGAGCTGGCGGCGTACTTCACGTCGCCGCTGGCTTACGTGTTCATTGTGATTTTTCTGCTGTTGTGTGGGTTCTTCACCTTTTTCGTCAGCGACTTTTTCAGGCGCGGCGACGCCTCGCTGGCGCGCGCATTCTTTGACTGGCATCCGTGGTTTTACTTGTTCCTGGTGCCGGCGGTGGGAATGCGCCTCTGGGCCGAGGAACGCCGGCTCGGTACCATCGAGCTTTTGTTCACCATGCCCATTACGCCGTGGCAGGCTATTGTTGGCAAATTCGTGGCGTCGTGGCTGTTTCTGGCGCTTGCACTGGCGCTGACTTTCCCCATCTGGCTTACCGTTAACTATCTTGGCGATCCCGAGAACGGGGTCATCTTTGCAGGTTACGTTGGCAGTTGGCTCATGGCCGGGGCGTACCTGGCCATCAGCTGCACCACTTCCGCAATGACGCGGAGTCAGGTGGTGAGCTTCATTTTGGCGCTTGTGGTGTGTTTGTTCCTGTTGCTTTGCGGGTTCGCCCCGGTAATTAACCTGCTCGAGCGGCTCGGCACCTCGGCCACCTGGCGGTGGCTGGTCGAGCTAATCGCGTCGTTCAGCATAATAAGCCATTTCGAGGGCCTGCAACGTGGCGTGGTTGATTTGCGCGACGTGATTTATTTCCTGTCGGTAATGATATTCGCGTTGTTCACAACCGGCGTGGTCTTGCGCGCGCACCGCGCAGGCTAATGCAAGGGGAGGGTGTGCCATGCAAAAAAGATCGCTCGAAACTGTCGTTTACTCCGGACTCGGCATTCTGCTGATGTTCGTGCTGCTGCTAGCGCTGAACATCATTGTTGGCGCAGTCCCGTTACGATTGGACCTGACTAAGGACAAAATCTACACGCTCAGCGACGGGACAAAAGCAATCCTGAAGAAGCTGGAGGCACCGGTTAAGATAAGATTTTATTGCACGCGCAGTGAGACCGCCACCCCCGAGACGGTGTTCCTGAAAAATTACGCGCGGAAGGTCGAGGATTTGCTCAACGAGTACAAGCAGGTCGCCGGGCGCAAGCTAATAATCGAGAAATACGACCCGCAACCGGATTCGGACGCCGAGGATTCGGCGCGCATGGATGGGCTTGAGCCGCAAATGCTGCCGGGCGTCGAGCGGTTCTATTTAGGCATTGCGGTTAGCCAAGCTGATGCGCGCGAAACGATCCCGTTCTTACAACCGACACGCGAGCGCCTGCTCGAGTACGACATTACCCGTGCCATTTCGAGGGTGGCATGGCCAGAGCGAGCTACAATCGGCGTAATGAGCTGGTTGCCCGTGTTCGGCACACCGACCAGCCCAGTTATGATGCAAATGGGGCAGCGCCCGGTCGAGCCGTGGACGTTCATTAACGAGTTGCGCTTCGACTACAATGTGAAACGTATCCCCAACGATGCCGAGAAAATTGACGATGACGTATCATTGTTGATTGTGATCCATCCGAAGGACATCAGCGAAAAGACACAGTTCGCTATCGACCAGTTCGTGCTGCGTGGCGGCAAGTTGATAGCTTTCCTTGACCCGTTCTCGCTGGTTGACCTGCGCGCGACGCCCCGGGGCGTAACAAGTTTCAGCAGCAGCTCGTCGAACCTCGACAAGCTGCTCAAAGCGTGGGGGTACACATTCGAGTCGAAGGTGGTGGCAGACCTAAATTACATGATGAAGCTGCGAGGGCCCGGCGGCCAGTTCCAAGACGCGCCGACCTGGTTAAGCGTTACACCCGTCGGGATCAACAGAGACGACATAGCATGCAGCCAAATTGATAACGTGTGGCTGCCGCTGGCAGGCGCAATTTCAGGCGCGCCGGCCGAAGGCTTGAAAGAAACTGTACTGCTACGCTCAACGAAGCAGTCCCAATTGGTTGAAGGCTTCTTAGCGAATCTGGCACCCGACAGCATCCTGAAAGATTTCAATCCGTCAGGTGTCGAGTATAAACTCGCCATCCGGCTGACAGGCAAGTTCAAGACCGCGTTCCCCGACGGCAAGCCTGGTGCCAAGGAAGAAAAATCCGATTCCGGGGGCGACTCGGAGAAAAAGGCCACTGAATCCGGGGCCGAAGAGTACCTGAAGGAATCGAAGCATGAAACCGCGGTTGTATTGTTCGGCGACGCAGATTTTCTGGACGACGAGTTCACGCTGCGGAAGTTCGACAGCCCGTTCGGGCAACTCATTTCGATCATGAACGGCAACCTGAGCCTGGCGCAAAACTTAATCGAGCAACTGACCGGCGACGTGAGCCTTATAGCCGTCCGGAGCCGTGCCGAAACGATGCGCCCGTTCACGCGCATTCGTGAAATGCAGGCGGCAGCAGAGCAAAAATACAGGGCCGAGATACGGCGGCTCGAAGAAAAGCTCGCGGAAACGCAGCGCAAACTTAATGAGCTGCAACAGAAGCGGACAGACCAGGACCAGCGCTTCATACTCACTGCGGAGCAACGCGCCGAGATCGAGAAGTTCCGCCAGGAAGAACGCAACACGCGCATACGGCTGCGGCAGCTCCAGAAAGATTTGCGCCGCGAGATCGTTGCGCTCGAGACGCGACTCAAATGGATTAACACGCTTGCGACTCCGCTGGCGGTGACGCTCGCAGGACTGGTCATCGCAGTGGTCAAGCAGCGCAAAACGTCGGCAAAATAACAACCACTTGCGTTCGCCATGAACAGGAAACAGGTGCTGACATTGCTCGCGTTGGTTGTGGTGCTGGGCGCAGCCGGGCTGTTGATGTACAAGCGCAGCCAGACCACGTGGCAGGTCGCAGCCCAAAAACCGGGCCAAAAGCTGCTCGGCGAGTTCCCATTGAACGAGATTGCCCAAATCACAATTCGTGCTGGGACAAACCAGCTCGACCTGGTCAAGAAAGATGGAATATGGCGTGTACGTCAAAGAGCAGACTATCCGGCGAATTTTGGCGAGATCGGCACCATGCTGTTGAAACTGGCCGAGTTGAAAGCGGTACAGATTGATGAAGTGACACCCGGTCAGCTCGCGCGCTATGGCCTGTTGCCGCCTGGTCCCGAAACGAACACGGCAGTGCTCGTGGAGCTTGCGGATCAAGCTGGTAGGCCCGTGCGATCAATTCTGCTCGGCAAACAACACATGCGCAAACCGGCGCGCCCGTCGGCCATGGACGATTTCGGCGGCATCGGCTGGCCCGACGGCAGGTACATCATGATTGGCACAAACGCGTCGGTGGTGGCACTAGTGTCCGAGACGTTCAGCCAGCTCGAGCCCAAACCCGAGCAATGGCTGAACAAGGAGTTCTTCCGCGTCGAAAAGATCAAATCCGCCTCTGTTGAACATCGCGAGCCGACAAATTCCTGGACACTGAGCCGCGAGACCGAAGCGGGTGAGTGGCAGTTGGCTGAAGCGCGTGCGGACGAAAAGCTCGATAAATCGAAGGCATCGAGCCTCAATTGGGCGCTTAATTCGCCGTACTTTAACGATGTCCTGTCGCCTGAGACGCCGCGCGAGTCGCTCGGACTCGATAATCCCACACTGATCAAGATCGAGACTTTCGACGGCTTCCATTACACGATCAAAGTCGGAACGAAGACGAACGATGCATTGCCGATCATCGTTACCGTGTCAGCAAATTTGAAGAAGGAACGCACACCTGGCCCGGACGAAAAACCCGAAGACAAGGAACGGCTCGACAAAGAGTTCAAAGAGAACCTCAAGAAGCTTGAAGAGAAGTTCGCAAAGGAACAGAGGTACGCCGGCTGGATTTACCTCGTCCCGAGTTGGTCACTAGACGCGTTCATGCGGGAGCGCGGGCAGCTTTTGGAAACCAAGGACACGTCCGAGCCTAAACCTGAAACAGCAGCTACCGCCACGGCTGACACAGACGGGCAAGAGAAAGCGGAGTCTGACGAAATCGAGCCGCCGTTCCCGCTCACAGATGTAGTTGGAGGGGAGACACAGTAGCGCCTTTTGCAGCTCGGGGCTGAGGCGCGGGCGCAGACTTTTGCGTTCCTGCTCGCG
>JANWZY010000223.1 GCA_025061935.1 Verrucomicrobiia bacterium | reverse complement strand
CTTTTCACCTCGTGCAATACGCCATCAATCCGGTATCTGACTCTGAACCTGTTCGGCAGCGGCTCAAGATGGATATCGGACGCACGCATCCGGTACGCCTCGGCGATCATCGTATTCACAAGCTTGATCAGCGGCGCGTCAGCAGCGGTCACCGCCCCGTCTTCTACCTCGGTTGTGGCCTGCGGCGCAGCAATCTGGACCTCACCCTTCGTTATGTCCTGGATCATCTCGTCCACAGCCGTCTGTCCGGTGCCGCCGTAGTACCGGGTCAGCGCAGCTTCAATGTCTTCCTCCGCAGCCACTTGGAAGCTAATCTCCATGCCGAGCAAATGGCTCAGGCTGTCCAATGTGTCCAAATCAGACGGGTCCGCAATTGCCACCGTCAGAGAGTTGCCAAACTTTTGGACCGGGATGATCCGGAACTTGCGCGCCACATGCCGCGGTACAAGCGCGATCACATCCCGCGGAATCGTTATTTCCCGGAGATTGACAGCTTCAACGCCGAAGTGCGCCGCCTTCGCCTGAACCACATCCGCTGGCCGGATCAGCTTATTGGCCAGCATTAGGTCAACGACACCCACCCCCTTGGCCGCAGCTTCTGACCGCAAAGCTTTCACCTGCTCCGCTGTCACGAAGCCAAGGTCTATCAAAATTTCCACCAGATAGTCGTCTCTCTCGGCCACGACTGTTTTTCTCGCTCTGCCGGCGCAGCCAAAAACCGCGCCGCGATTCAAACTACCCTTTAACTCAGCCTAATGTCAATGACACCACTAGCCACGAACTATCACGCAGAATCGTCGCCGAGGCATGATAGTGCGACATTGCCCGCTAAGCCCGCGTCTAAGATTTGCCCAAGTTAACTGGCGCACCCAGCAGGAGTCGAACCTGCAACCTTCTGATCCGTAGTCAGATGCTCTATCCAATTGAGCTATGGGTGCGTCCAGACAGCATTCAAAAATACAATTTGCCCACTACATCTGCAAGCATGCTTTTTGGGCAACATAGGTCCAACGCAGCTTCCATAAATATCCTCGGGCAGGCATGCAACATCTTCCTCTGGGCAACATCCACTGGCCAACAGGAGCGCGAGTAGCCACAGCGTCAGCCTGCACCCGACCTCGGTTGCGCCGTAAAAGCTCAAGCACGTGAACGATCCGACTGCTCACACGGTAAATGCTCGACCAAACAAAAACCTTAGAGGCGGTTCGATTATAAGCCATGCCGGATAGCGCCACTCGACTGAAATTTTGCTGCGCGCCGGAAACAAAGCCACCTCAGCTGCACCAACACTGGATCAGAAACCAGTTCAAGCGGGCGAGCGGAATCAATCCTGGGCACGTTGCCGCTGAAGTCCGGCGTTAAACTCCAAATACGGCTCGCGGTTCAAAATAACCCGGCCCGTTTGCGCCCCGGCGCACTCAGAAAAAACTGGCAGGTTCCGCACAACTTGCAACCGATGAAGACGGAGGAAACTCCCACAGCGCCGCTCAGAACCAGACACGCAGATTCGCCTGCTGGCATGGGTCTCAAGCGTCGTGCCGCCCGATCTGGTCGCCAGGGAACGCGAACCTGCTCCGGGCCACGCGGTCAATCGCGCCCCGGCCCCGTGTTGCAAGCAAAACTTTCTGCCGATTCAGTGTGCCGTTCAAACGTGCGCCGTGATTGTGCCCCAACCTGCAAAACAATCCCGTTCCCCAAAGCTGCAAAAAATGCGGGCTTCCCCGCACGGGAAGCCCGCCACCCCACAGTCCTCCACAACCAACCTCAGACGTCGTGATACAGGAAGAACTCGTACGGATGCGGGCGTATGCGCAACGCATCGTGCTCGCGGCGCTTCGCGCTGATCCACATCTCCAAGAAGTCGCGCGTGAACACGTCACCTTTAAGCAGGAACTCATGATCTTTTTCCAGCGCCGCTATTGCCTCGCCCAAGCTAGCCGGCACTTGCGGAATCTTTGCATGCTCCTCAGGCGGCAGCTCGTACAGGTTTTTGTCTATTGGCTCGCCCGGATGGATCTTATTCTGTATCCCGTCCAGCCCGGCCATCAACATGGCTGCAAATGCCAAATACGGGTTCGCGGACGGGTCCGGCGGACGGTATTCAATCCGTTTAGCTTTCGGATCGTCACTGTAGGTGGGTATCCGGATCGCCGCCGAGCGGTTACGCGAACTGTACGCAAGATTCACCGGCGCTTCGTACCCGGGCACTAGCCGCTTGTAACTGTTGGTTGTCGGGCTACAAAAAGCGCACAACGCGTGGGCATGCTTGAGCAGCCCGCCAATGTAGTACAGCGCGAGCCGGCTCAAGCCAGCGTATTCATTCCCGGCAAACAGCGGCTTGCCCTTCTTCCAAAGGCTTTGGTGTGTATGCATCCCGTTGCCGTTATCGCCAAACAGCGGCTTCGGCATGAAACACGCCACCTTACCATGCTTCCGGGCCACGTTCTTAACAACGTATTTATAGACCATCATCGCGTCTGCAATCCTCACCAACGTGTCGCACCGGATGTCAATTTCTGCCTGGCCCGCTGTCGCGACCTCGTGGTGGTGTTTCTCGACCTGCAAACCGAGCCGTTCCATGGTCAACACCATCTCGGTGCGAATGTCCTGCTGCGTATCGTGAGGCGCTACAGGGAAATACCCCTCTTTGTGCCGGATTTTGTAACCCAGGTTCGGCATCTCTTCCCGGCCCGTATTCCAAATGCCCTCGATGCTTTCTATGCTATAAAACGTGCCATTGCTGCTTGAATCATATCGTACCTCGTCAAAAACGAAAAACTCGGCCTCAGGACCGAAAAATGCCTGGTCAGCTATCCCCGTACTGATCAAATACTTCTCCGCACGCTGCGCGATACCGCGCGGATCGCGCGTATATGCTTCTCGCGTCCCGGTCTCGGCAATCGTACAGATCAGGCTCAACGTCGGTTCGGCACAAAACGGATCAATAAACGCGGTTGACGGATCTGGCATCGCGAGCATGTCGCTCGCCTCGATGCTCTTCCATCCGCGTATTGACGAGCCGTCGAACCCGATGCCCTCGACAAATATCTCCTCCTTAAGCTCGCTGACCGGCACGCTGAAATGTTGCCACGTGCCAAAAGGATCAACGAACTTGACATCAACCACTTTCACCCCGGCCTTTTGGGCCATCTCTATAACACTTTTTGGTGTGCTCATTTGTCGCTCCGCTCTATCAATATGTCTTTCCTCTGTTTGTTCTTCGTGATTTAGCAACGGGCATTTCAACCAGCACGCACTAGCAATGCACGGTCTGCCCTGGGAAATCAACCAAAAATCTACTGCGGCCCAAGCACAAGCAAGCCGAGCATACGTGTATGAGTTTGATTGCCAGCCCGTTTCTGAAACCGGCCCCTACGCACAACTCCATGTCCGTTTCGGCCAATGACCGCATCAATTTCATCTAGCGAATTATTAACACGCGAGTTCCAAAAGCGCAAGTGTTTTTTTTGTTTATTTTTTCTAATCCTGTGTCACCTGGACTGCTGCGTATGCCATGGGGAATCGCTACCGAATGTAGCACTTCCGGGTACATGGTAACCACCCAAGCAGTGTACCCCCTACGCAGAGGCAAAAATCGCACGCGCATAGTTCTGCTCGCCCAAATGTAACCTTTGTTCAGCAAAGCCGCTCGGTGCACACGGTCTCTTGGAAAGAGCCCCCATACGATCGCGCTCATATCTATTTAGTCGTGGCACTGCGCAGCCGCCCATGCAGCATTTGCGCAGCACGCGGATTTGCGCTAGGTTACTTTGTCGAGCAGCCGGGGAACAACGGACGACCGGCTAGAAGACAGGCTAACAACTAGAAACAACTGAAAAACGCTGCATATGCCGAAAAAGACTACAGCAGGAGTCAAAGAACAAACATTCTCATTCTACGCACCTGATGCTACCAGCGTGCAACTGGTTGGAGATTTCACAAACTGGCAGGCGAATCCGATCAGCCTAAAGCGCCAACCCAACGGCGTCTGGACAGTCACAGTACCGCTACCCCCTGGGACACACCATTACAGGTTCCTTGTGGACGGGCAATGGCGTGACGACCCAGAGTGCACCCTCCGCGTTCCGAACCCGTTTGGCAGCACGAACTCAGTCCGAGTTGTACGTTGATTCGAGTCGAACGCGCCGGGCCGCGCCCGTGAACAAAAGCTAAGTAATACAAAACCTGCTTGAGTCTTTGAAGTTAGGGGCAGGATGGTCTCTCTACGGCCGAAAATGGTCGGAGCGACAGGATTTGAACCTGCGACAGCCAGCTCCCAAAGCTGGTGCTCTACCAAGCTGAGCTACGCTCCGGTCTCCGCGTAAATTTTGGCACAACCGCGGCCCGATGCAACTCCGTTTTGCTGCGGCGCGGCGGGCGAAAGGCAGGCAGCAAGTTATGTAATTCGGCTCGTGGGCCTAGTTCCGCGCTCGATATTCGCGCGATCATGTGATACGCTTGGACTGCATGGAAAACTCTGAACTCGAACTGGCGAAAAAAGTCAACCTGCGCCGGCCAGACATAATGCACGAAGTCGCGGCGCGCGTCCGGTCGCATTACCGCAGCGAACTTGTCGAGCGGATACGCGCCAATGGCGGCGTGTTGTCCACCCCGGGCATTACGATCAAGTTAGCGCGCCAATTCGGGTTCTGTTACGGCGTCGAGCGCGCAATCGACCTC
>JANWZY010000222.1:2948-4702 GCA_025061935.1 Verrucomicrobiia bacterium | reverse complement strand
TGGCTGCTGGAGCTTGTCGAGGTAAGTGGCCGTGGTCAGTGCGGCGCGGTCCAGGTATTTCATGTCACCTGTGGCGCGGTATGCCTGCACTTGCACGGCGCAGATCATGTAGATGTCGTCCACCCAGTAGCGCGCTTCGCGTGTGATGCCGTCTTCGGTCGGGTTTTCCCATTGCGCGTCGGCCAGGCGCAGCCCGATATCGAGATACTTTTTGTCGCCGGTTTGCATGTAAATTTCGAGCGGCACGATGCCAAAGACGCGGAAGTCCACGTGCGCGTCCGGCGATATGCGGTTTGTGCCCTCGGGGCTGAGGAGATAGTCGAACTTGCGGATCAACCGCTGCTGGAGGTCCTTGTCTCCGGTGAGTTTCGCCACTTTAAGCGCGCCGTACCAGGTGCACGCCTCGGGATAAATCACGTATTTGCGGCGCGGGTTGGTCTCGAAATCGAACTTGCGCACGAGGAAGTTTTCCGCTACGCGCTTGCCGACTTCGGCCGGTGCCGCACCAGTTGGCCAATTGCTGAAATAATTGCTTTGGACGTTCGCGGCTGTGGTGCAGCACGTTACTGATACAGCAACAAAAGGAAGCGCAACCAGAACCTTCATAAAACGGCGAGCCATGATGCTCTGACAACGGCCTTTAGTCAACGGAGTTTGGCCCATCGGTAGGCCGTACAAGAGTCGTTGGCGACTCGAGCAGTCCGCCTGCGGGATACATGTTCAGCACGCTTCGATGCAATGGGCGCTCCAGCGCTGATCAGTGGCCTCAGGGGTTGTTTCAGGTTCATGTGGACACGCGCACCGGGGCGGCCTTTCATGGTGCTTCAGAGTTCGGGTAGGGAAGTCATTCTTCGTGAACCGTATTGCGGTTTATGTTTTAGTGGCTAAATTTGCGACATGCGGCGCGTGGAAGAAATCGAAGCTGCAATTCGGAAACTGGGCGCGAACGAAATCCGTGCGCTTGCGAAATGGTTGGAAGCGTACATCGCGCGCGGGGTGAGCGAGAAAAAACCTGCACCGCCGCAGGACGTTTATGCCAAATGGTGCGGGCGCGGGCGATTGCCCGTGGGCAGGACCACGGACGAGTATCTGGCCTTTATCCGCGATGCCAATAGCGGTTGACAGCTCTGTATTGTTGGACGTGCTGGTGAATGATCCGCAGCACGCAGCGAAGTCCGGGGTTGCCTTGTGAGGCGCTGCCCGGCGGGGCGGATTAATTGTTTGCGAAGTTGTCGTTGCTGAGATTTTGCCGACTATTGGCGAAGCGCAAAATGAAGAGTTTCTGTCGGATTGGCAGATCACTTTTGTTCCGTCTTCTCTTGAAAGCGCGGCACTTGCGGGACAGATGTTCCGACGCTACCTCGAACGCGGAGGTAAACGCGGACGTGTTGTTGCAGATTTTCTCATCGCAGCCCATGCACAGATTCACGCCGACGGGTTGCTTGCCCGTGACCGGGGTTACTATCGCGACTATTTTCGCGAGCTGAAATTGTACGACCCGACGCGTGCGGAGTGAGCTGGGTACGGTGGGGTGGCACTCGTTAGGTTACTTGCCTCGTTCAAGTGTTACTTCGATTGGTGCCTGGGTGCACTGTGCGAATTCGTCCACGTGTTTTTTCCACGCCTCGAAGCTTGTGTAATGCCCGGCTTTGTCCCAGCAGAAGCCTGCCCAGTAGGTTACCACATTGTTGGTGGGCACCTTTAGCAACACGAGCACGTTCCGCGCGTCCTCGGTCTGCTTGACGAACTGCGCC
>JANWZY010000222.1:0-2938 GCA_025061935.1 Verrucomicrobiia bacterium | reverse complement strand
ACCCGGCGTTTTTGTCCATTTTTTCCCATTTGGCCAGCCAGCCGCGCGCGGCGTTAAGCTCGACCTGTTCGCCGCTGACCTTTTTGAGGCCGATGCCACACGTGAGCGGGACCGCCTGGCCCGGGCGCGTGTACGGCTTGTAGAAGCTTTGGAACCGGCCAAGTTGCTGGCCTGCGTCCAGCGTGATCCGCTTGACCTCGGCCACGCTTGTGCCTGCGACGTCGAACGGCTCGTACGTCAGCTCGAACATGACCCGGATCGGGCCGTTGGCGAACACGCGCGAGTTGACGAAGTTCCGCGAGGTCCAGAGCCTGTCCTCGGCCCAGAGACCGTTACCGCCGCAGCCGCGCGACAAGCCGGCCGAGTAAAAGTCCGCCCCCTCGCCGTGATCGGTATGATAATCGTCGGTCATGTACCAATCGTTGATGACCAGCCTGCTGGTGCGTTTCGACCAAATGTCAACCGTGCTGCTCGCCAAAGGCTCGCGCGCCCATGTCTCGAGCGCTTTGCCGTACATCCGGTGCGCGATCCTGTCATTTTCCCAGGCGAAGTCGTCGAACCGCTCGCGCACGAACCTGCCGTAGGCTTTGAACTGGTCTTTGGTGTAAACCCATTTCGGTCCGGTGCTGACCGTGAAAGTTTTCGTCTCGTTCGGGCCGAAGTCAGCCTGGAAAATCACGATGTCAGGCGTGTAATCCCCGTCCGTGTCAACCGCCTGGCAGAGCAGGGGATTGCCTGCGCCGTCTTTGACATGGATTTTCGTCAGGTCAGACTCCCCCAGCGGCGCAAGCAGCTCTTTTGACAGCTCGATTGTTTGGCTTGCCCTCGCAAAATTTAGTTTATTGACAGCTTTGATTGTCAGTCCGTTTGCTATCGCGCTGGCGGGCAGCAATGCGGCCAGCGTGAGTGTTGCTGCAACAGTCGGAGTATTCATAGGCGCTGGAAGCTTTTAACCCACTCGGCCAAAATTTTCAAAGCATATTTGGCCTGACAGAAACGGACGCGCGTGGAGCAGTAAGCTTCATTTGGTTGCTTTCACGTCAAATGCGTCGCGGAGGCCGTCGCCGAGGAAGTTCAGCGCCATGAGCATGGCCACAAGCACTGCGCCCGGGAACACGATCAGCCACCAGTAGATTCGGATCGGGTTGATTTGCGCTGCGCCTTCGGCAATGAGCGAGCCGAGGCTGGCTAACGGCGGTTGAATGCCAAGCCCGAGATAGCTCAGGAACGATTCGTACAAGACCACCGACGGGACGGTGAGCGTGAGGTACACGATTACGACGCCGGCAGTGTTCGGGATTATGTGTTTTGTGAGGATGCGGGTTGTGCCTGCGCCGAGTGCGCGCGCGGCTTCAACAAACGGCTGGTTGCGTAGCGCCAATACCTGTCCGCGCACGATTCGGGCCATTGTGAGCCATGAGACCGAGCCAAGTCCGATGACAAGCAGAAGGAGCCGGGTAAGGCGCGTCAGCTCGGGCGCAGCGGTCGCGAGCCAGGCTTTGCACACGTTTTCGAATGCGGTAATAAGCACAATCACGAGGATAATCGAGGGCATCGAGTAGAGCACATCCACGGTGCGCATCATGAGATTGTCGAGCCGGCCTCCGATGTACCCAGCGGTTGCACCCCAGGCGACGCCGATCAGTAGGCTCACTGCTGCGCCGGTCAGGCCGACCAGCAGCGAAATGCGGGTGCCGTAAATGACACGCGCGAAAAGGTCACGCCCGTGCACGTCTGTACCGAACCAGTGGACGCGGTCTGGCGGACTAAACTGCGCGTCTGAGACGCGCACGGGGTCGTGTGCGCGCGCGAACGCTTGACCGGCGTGGCTGAGCCGACCGGCTATGCTGATGCATGCCGGCCATGCCACCACTACAGCCGCAAGTAACACCAAGAACGCTGCGCTGATGACCGCCGGCCGGTTCTGTTTGAACCGTTGCCAAGCACGGCTGGCCTTAGGCGAGTCCTGGTTCAGGATCGGGGCCATAAATTCAAGGTCTAAGGTTCCGGGGTTTCAGGTGCGATCCCCTGGCTTATTGGTATGTGTGACTTATTGTGGCGCAAGGTTTGCATTGGTCTTTTTTAAGTCGCGTTGGGTACGTTAGCGCTGGCTGAGCTAAGTTTTCGGCGTGACGCCGAAAACTGCACGCCTGAGGCGTGCGCCCCCCAACCACCAATCCGGGTCGGTCTTGCTATGCGCTTGTATAAGCGATCTGGCGCAATGGTTGTGCGCGTCTCGGGCAGTTGGCGCTTGCACACCGCCGGGTCGGAGAACAGCTCGAGGCTCATTCGGGCGCTCGGGCGATGTCCCTGCTCGCACGTTTGAAGCTCCGGGGTTTTTAGGTTCGGTTTTCTCATGGCGTTCTGTTTGCGGCTGTGCGCTTGCAGCGGAGTTGCCACTACGTGTATTTGACCCGGGGATCAAGCAGCATGTAAGCAAGGTCAACGATCAGGTTCAGCACGATGAGCAGCGCGGCATAAAGCAGTACCAGGCCGACTACAAGCGTGTAGTCCGAGTTGAGCGCGCCGTTGACGAAAAACACGCCTAAACCGGGTATTTGAAACACGTTTTCGATGACAAATGAGCCTGTGAGCAGGTCGGCCAGCAGCGGGCCGGAGTAACTGACGACGGGCAGGACACCGAGCCGGAACGCGTGCCTGAGCAGTATTGCCGTTTCGCTGAGGCCTTTGGCGCGCGCGGCGAGAACAAACTCGGATTGCATCACTTCGAGCATGCCTGCGCGCAGCAGGCGCGCGACCTTGCCGGCAAAGAAGAGGCCGAGCGCCACCGTCGGCAGGATGGCATGCGCTGGCGACCCCCATAACGCAACGGGCAGTAGCTGCCATTTAACTGCCACTAGCATCACCAGCAGCGGTGCAATGATGAATCCCGGTACGCAAACCATTAGCAGTGCGACGAAGCTTGCGGTGTAGTCCT
>JANWZY010000221.1:2884-4743 GCA_025061935.1 Verrucomicrobiia bacterium | reverse complement strand
TAAACTTTGTGCGCAAATTGGTGAATTATTTTCGCAAAATGGCGTTGTCTTGGTTCCGCATCTTCGCCAATTTTTATCTGGGAAATGGGAAAGTGCGGGTTGGTGCCAAGCAAATATGAACTTGTTTCATCCGGAAACGGCAAAAAATAGTGCGTCAGGCGCCACTTTGAGAAGGAAAGGTGCTTTCACCCTCATCGAACTACTTGTCGTAATTGCGATCATTGCTGTACTAGCGAGCTTATTGTTGCCGGTTTTGGCCAGAGCCAAGGAGCGGGCGAGGCGTATTACTTGCCTAAACAACGAACACCAGATTTTGATCGCATTACACATCTACGCGTCTGAAAGCGAAGACAAACTTCCGAAGTTCGAGTACAAGCCTAGTGGCCCATCGCCGCAATGGGCCTGGGATGTACCAGTGGAGGTAACTGATAGGATGTTGGCCAGTGGGTTGAAGAAACCGAACTTTTACTGTCCTGGCACCGCACCCCGGTTTACGGATGAAGACAACTATATAGGAGTTGCCGGAACTCAATATTCTCTTTGGAACTATGGGGTCCCCAATTTCCGGGTCGTCGGGTATCTTTTCGCATTTTGGGGCCCAGCGAACCTGCTTAAATGGGAAAACCAGAACCGGACAATGCAAGCTGAACCGGTATGGCTCAATGAAACGGGCACGATCGTGTCGAACGTCGTCCCCGTCGGGGCGCGCGTCATTATAGCCGACACTACGATTTCGACGTCAGCAACGGATACCTGGGCAAACCGCTATAGCGCAAGCTATAATTACACATCTGTTCCAGGCGGGTACGCGCCACCGCCCTCGTACCAGCCCAAACCCCATGTTACGCCACACCTTAAAGGCCGATTCCCAGCAGGGGGAAACGTGGGGTTTAAAGATGGACATGTGGTTTGGCGCAAATTCGACGAAATGGACCAACGTGCACGCCAGGGCCGCGGCTTCTGGTGGTAGTTGGAGGTTTGTGCTCCGCTAGAAGCCGTTAGCGCAACGCGAGATTTACCGTGGGACTGCGGGTTTGACCTGGGGGTAAATAAGAAGGTGCAAAAACATACGGGGCTTGCGGCATAGGTGCCTGTAAGTCGGAGTAGTACTGTAAAACCAATGACCGAGTTGGAACCTGATATGAAAACAACCCATTATTGGAAACTGTTGTGTCTGGTTACGGGCGCGCTGATCGGCGCACAGTTCGCATCTTCGGCAGCAACGATTAAAAACCGTTGGAGTTTCAATGAAGGCGAAGGGACCGTTGCCAACGACTCAGTTGGCGGCAAACACGGGACGCTTGTTAACGCCTATTTCACTACGGACGAAGACAGGGGCGTAGTATATTTGCCCAACGGCGATTGCGAAAACTGGGTTCTTTCTTCCGACCCGAACTGCGCCTACGTGGCGTTTCCCCCTAATATTGTTACGGGTTACACAAGTATCGCGATCGAAGCATGGGTACGACCAACACTGTGCTGGCAAGCTTATGTGGACTGGCAGCGTCTCTGGGATTTTGGCAATAGTGATGGCACAAACGGCGTGCCGGGATATTTCTTCTTCCGCGCAGGCAGTACCTCCTGGGGTGCGGGCGGCGACATAACTGTACCGGGACCCAACACGCAGACCTTCTATCCAGCGGGTTGTTTCCTCACGGAGCAAGCCTGGAACCATGTGGTGTGGTGTTCCGATGGCGCTTCGGGGAAAGTAAGGATTTACGTCAACGGTCAAGTTTTTGCGCGTGATGGGTTTACTAATACACCGGCACTTTCTGGCCCGACCACAAACAACTGGTTGGGCCGGTCGCAATTCGGTGCAGACAAAGGGCTGACCGCATACTACGACGAGTTCAGAATCT
>JANWZY010000221.1:0-2859 GCA_025061935.1 Verrucomicrobiia bacterium | reverse complement strand
GAAGGGGTACTGAGCCCGCTAGAAATCGCAGCGAACTATCAAAACGGTCCGGGCGCATTCCCGCCCAATTACGGGACAGTAACGAGCCTGGTACTTCGTGTAGCGTCTCCAATTCCGGTGAACGCCTCGCGCCCGGCGGAGGTGCTTGCAGGCGCGTCCGGCCTTACGAATACGGCTGTGGATGTGCGCGAAATGGCGGGCGTGGTTTATACTTCCAGCAACACAAACGTTGTGCAAGTTTCCCCAGACGGTATCGTCACAGCGAAGTTCCCGGGCAAGGCAATAGTGACTGCTATCCTCGGCTCCATTTCTGCCACACAGGAAGTTGAGGTTGTGGAAGCGCCGACCAGATTAGCCCACCGGTATAGTTTCGACGCCGAGGGTGGGTATGTCGCCTACGACTCGGTCGGGGGGCGGCACGGCACATTGCAGGGCGGCGCAGTCCAAACCGGTGGGAAAGTAATTCTGAACGGTGCTGCCGGAACCTACGTAGAATTGCCGCCATATTTGCTGCACCCAACAAACATTCAAAATGGTGCCGTAACGTTTGTAGCCTGGATAACCGCATACCCGCAAAACGCTGCATGGACGAGGCTATTCGATTTTGGGCGGCGCGAGGGCGGCGCAGGTGCAAGATACATATTCTTTGCGCCGAATAACGCCGTGAACGGTGGTAGTGCACGGCTCGCCGTTTCAGACTCTTCGCCCGGGTGGCAGTCAGAAGATGGGTTTAACGTGAGCCACGTGTTGGGCCGAACAAACCTGTGCGTCATGGCGGTGTGGAACCCGAACCCGACGCGCCGGTTCTTGGGTTTGTACTTGGACGGAACACTAGTCGGATCAATGACAACCACCAAACCGTTCAGTGCGGTCGATAACCAACTCAGTTTTCTGGGCCAGTCTTTGTACACAGCCGACGGATGGTTCAATGGGGAAATCCACGAGTTCCGGATTTACGACGGAGAACTGGACCGGATTCAACTTGCTGCCGTTTACCAAGCCGGTGCCAACAACACAAACTTTGCCGTGGGTAACATGGTAAGCATGATCCTCGACGTGCGCTCGCCAACTATATTGCTGAGCCAAGTACGACAAATTTCGTGCGTAATCAACTTCCAGTATGTGACCAACATCAATTTGATCGGCGACCCGAATCTGACCCTTAGAACGAGCGATACTAATGTCCTGTCTGTCACATCTGGCGGGCTACTGCGTGCGCATCGGCTAGGCACAGCCACTTTAACTGCAGAGTACAGGTACGTCACAAAACAGGCTACCAACGTTTACACGGTTTCGACCAACATCACAGTCATTCTCCAGCCTTGTACGCTCGCTCACCGCTATTCGTTTAATGAAGGCTCAGGCCTAATCGTGTACGATTTGGTGGGTTCTGCACATGGCCAGATCAAGGCCGGGACAAACACGCTGGGAGTGACGAATTTCGTATGGGCGCCCGCCGGCCAATTAACGATCAACACTAACACGGCATTAGGAGCGCAGGACACGTATGTGGAACTGCCAGCGGGGATTCTGACCGGCATGGGCTCCGACGACGTGTCCTTCGAGTTCTGGGCCACACCGTTAAGCGGCGCGGCATACCAACGCGTATTCGATTTCGGTAGCGTCCCAGGATCCCCGACCAACGCCGCCGAGCCGAATGTGTTTTTCGCTCGCGGCCCATGGTGGGCAGCCACCACTCCGTATTACGACTGGGTTAACGGCTCGCTCAGCGCCGGCGCAGTTTGGTCCAATGGCACACCCGCCCACTTCGTCATCGTCCATAGCGGGACTGAAGGAACTGCCATGATTTATCGCGACGGCGTGCTCGTTGCCACCAGCACGACTCAGAACTTGCCGATCCGAAGCATCAACGACATTTATTGCTTCATCGGCCGGTCGCTGTATTCCTGGCCGATGTCGAAACCTGGCGGCTGGTTCGATCCATATTGGGTGGGATCGTTCAACGAATTCAGGATGTACAAAGGACTGCTGACTGATGCAGAGGTAGCACGGCATTATGCACTTGGACCTGACCAGGTCATTGCCAATGTGCCGCTTTCGTACGCTAGAGAAGGCAACAACCTGGTCCTTTCATGGCCGAAATACGCGGTCCACTTCGTACTGGAGTCGAGTCCTGTCATTGGCCCTGGTGCTACTTGGACACCAGTGAGCGGAACCCTGATCGACACGGGGACTGAACTGAGAATGACCGTGCCGATCACTGGCTCAGCGCAGTACTTCCGTTTGCGGCGGTGAATTGGTAGCGGTTACGCTTCCGCATGGGTACCAGCGCGGGGGAAATGCCACCTGTGCGTTTCCTCCGCGCTACCATTAATTGATCTAAGTGACAGTTGACACCCAAGGTGTGCTTGTGTACCTAAACCGATTGCATCCCCTAAATGGCGTGCACACAAGCTGCCAGAATTAATAAAGAGCCTGCAGTCCGTGGTTTACGCGCACCCTTCGGAGTTACGGGTCTGCTGCTAATGCATATAACCGTAGGCGCTCAAGAACCTTTGCGCGGCGTCCTATCAGTGCATGACCCGTCGCGAATTATCAAATGCAAGGACCAGTACTACGTGTTTTGTTCACACAACGGCATCAGTTGGCGGTCTTCCGCAGATAAACGATTTTGGGCAGCGGGTGGATCCGTGTTCTACACACAGCCTGGGTGGACAACGAATTTCGCCCCGGACCTGAACGGCTTCTGGGCACCGGACATTGTTTATGTAAATGGCAGGTACCATTTGTACTACTCGGTCTCAAGTTGGGGGAGTCAGGTGTCAGCAATCGGCCTGGCCACCAACCCGACCCTGGACCCGATAGACCCAGCTTATCAGTGGACAGACCTCGGGCCAG
>JANWZY010000220.1 GCA_025061935.1 Verrucomicrobiia bacterium | reverse complement strand
TATCGCAGTACTGTTTTGCAGTGTACCCGATCGTAACGCACCTGTTCGGTGCGCGACTTGTCGTTGTGCCTGCGAAAAACTATGCACACGACTTAGATGCCATGCTCCAAGCTGTTACTCCGAAGACACGTGTCGTGTTCGTGGCGAATCCGAATAATCCGACCGGCACGTGGGTGGGCCGCGAGCAACTAGCGCGGTTTGTGCATGCGGTGCCGCCCGAAGTAGTGCTGGTTTTGGACGAGGCGTACATCGAGTTCATGACCGAGCCGCTTGATCTTTTACCCGTCATCCGCGCGGGGGCGAAACCGAACCTGTTGCTTGTGCGCACGTTTTCCAAAATTTACGGCTTGGCCGGGTTACGGCTCGGCTATGGGATCGGACATCCGGAATTCATCGCCGCGCTGGAGAAGATTCGGCAGCCGTTCAATGTGAATTCATTGGCCCAAGCGGCGGCCATAGCCGCTTTGGATGATGTACGACATGTCGAACGGACCCGCCGCATAAACGCACAAGGGTTGAAATTTTACGAGCACTGGTTCAAAAAGCTCGGGCTTGAATACCTCCCGTCAGCAGCCAATTTCATCTTGGTCAAGGTCGGCGACGGCCAGCGCGTGTTTGGCGAACTTCAAAAGCTCGGCGTAATTGTGCGGCCAATGGCAAGCTATCAACTCCCGGAGTGGATCAGGATAACCGTTGGCACGCCGAGCCAAAACCGGCGCTGTTTACTCGCGCTCAGGAAAGTGCTCCAGATTTAGAGGCCGCCAGCACACCAGCACATGCACTGCGCGGCAGTGCTCTAATGTCTGGCATGCACCACTCCGTAACACCTTCCATGCCATGGTTATTCGCGACCGGTTCCAACCGGCTGTACAATGCGCCGACAAGAACAAGCCGTTCCAACGGCTTGGCTTGCATGCTTAAACCGCCGGGCTATGCCGACATTCACAGGGCTTAAGCCCGGTGTGAGTGCAACGGTGCTACTCGCCATTGCGAGTCTCGATAGAACCCATGCGTAAGTGATGTTTTTTGCCCGAGGCTAAATTCCTCGAATACGCATCGGTTTCGCGGCCGGGCCGCTGGGCGCATGCCGAGGGGTGTGCGAGGCCTAAAAACCAAACTGTGTGAAATGGCTGCGAGCGCTGGCACCCGGCACAGCTCGACCCTTGGCTACTGGTGCGGACAAGGTTATTTTAGTGCTGGAGTGTGGCCAGGATCGTATGCGGTTGACCGAGTCTGACTTACGTTTTGTAGTCGAGACCGTGGTCACGAAGCGGCGTGACTACGAGAACATAATCGAGCTTATCCGCGACAAGGACGATCTGCTGGAGCCGATGCTCGACGACCCGCGACTCGTCGAGCGGCTCATGAACGAGCAGGAAGTGTTTGTGCGCGTGTCGCCGTACCTGATGTTTTCCGTGTTGCTCAGGCGCGTGCGCAAGGATTTGGAAAATCAACCCTTTGTGCTCGAACCGTACAGTCGTGGCAAGCGCATACCCGTGTTCGATGCGCCCAAAACGGTCGAATTCTTGTCCGACACGACGCTCCGCGAGTACCTTGCGCAGATGCTCTGTTCGTTTGTAAAGACTCACACCGGGGTGGTGTATTGGAAAGAGCGCGGAATGTGGCGTAAACGAAAATTCAGCGACATGGACATGGACGACATGATCGCGCTGGCCCAAATGGTAGATCCACAGTTCCGACCGCGCCTGTACAAGCGCATCGCTGACATCGCGCTGTTCCTCACCGGCATTTATCCGGACCACACATCGCTGTTTGCGAGCCGGCCCAAAAGCATGGCCACAGCAGCGCGGACCATACCTGACTACGAACGCGAGGGCCGCCGGTTCTACACGCTTGCAGCGCAACAGGCCGAGCCGCCGTGGCCGCCAACAGTTTACGAAGAGCTGGCTGAAAAGTTCACCGTCGCGCGCGAAGCGCTCAACACGCTTGCCGACCGGTACCTGAAGCCGCTCCGTGAGCGGCTCTTCGACCAGCCGGTAGGCTAAAACTCAACCTTGGCCGAGTTTTTTGGCCTTCTCCGTCGCCGCGCGCACAGCGCTCATGACGACACCGCGCAGCTTGCCTTGCTCAAGCTCGTGCAGGCCTTCAATGGTGGTGCCCCCCGGACTGGTGACCATGTCTTTGAGCACACCCGGATGCGTTCCCGTCTCGAGCACCATCTTCGCTGCGCCAAGCACGGTCTGCGCGGCCAGGCGCGTCGCCACGTCGCGCGGCAGGCCGCACGCCACGCCGCCGTCGCTCAACGCCTCGATGAACTGATACACGTACGCGGGGCCGCTGCCGCTCAATCCCGTGACGGCGTCGAGTAGGCTTTCCTTAAGTTGGATCACAAGCCCGACGACGCGAAACAGACGCTCGATCAAAGCGGCGTCTTGCATCGTCGCTGCTTGGCCCAGGGCAAATGCCGTAGCAGATGCGCCTACCAGCGCGGGCGTGTTGGGCATCACGCGCACGACTCGAATCTGCTGGCCAACTATGCCTTCGATCCTTGTCGTGGTTAGCCCCGCTACAATGGACACGAGCAAATGATGTGTGCGCAGGCCGGGCCTGAGTTCGCTCAACACAGATACAGCTTGATCCGGCTTCACAGCGAGTACAATTACAGTTCCGAAGTGCAGCACGTCGCGATTCGACCGCGTGGTTTTGGCGCCGGTCTCGCTTGCAAACAGTTTGCGGGCTGACTCGACCGGATCGCTGGCCATGACCTGATGCGGCCGGAGCAGTTTGGCGCGGATGAACCCTTTCGCCAGCGCAGTGGCCATTTTACCCGCGCCAATGAACCCGAGCGTCAACTTCGTCGGCATGGCCAAAGTTTGTAGCAGGCAATACCGCCATGCGGAAGCCAAAAACTGGGCCGCAACGTAAAGTCACTTCCAACGCACTTGGTTTTTGTGAAACAGCGCCGCTGAATCGGATAAACTTGATGCGAATGACATCCGATCACGTAAAATCACCGGCAATGAGCCAGACTTTCAACCGGTTACTCGACGCCGCAATCAGCTACTTAGAGGCGTTGCGTGCTGAAGGGGTGCATTACGTCATTGTGGCGCCGGACACGCTGGCCGCGCTCACGCAGCCGGTGCAGGTCGCCGCACCGCCACAACCGGAATTGCCTGCGCGATCACACCAAGGTGCTGAGCCAGAAGAGCGGATTGGATTGCAACGCGAATCAACCGGGCCGGTCGAAATGGCACTGCCAATCGGGCTACCGGGCCAGCCCACAGGTGAGTCGCTGTTAAATAAACCGGCGCTGCCGCCACAAGCCAAGGCTGCGGCGTTCGCAGAGTTGCGCCAGCGCGTGCTCGTCTGCACGAAATGCCCGCATCTGGCTGCGTCGCGCAAGAATGTCGTGTTCGGCGTTGGCAATATCAATGCCGAGCTGATGTTCGTTGGTGAAGCGCCGGGGGTAGAAGAAGACGAGCAGGGCGAACCGTTCGTCGGGCGCGCAGGCGAGCTGCTCACCAAAATTATCCAAACCATGGGGCTACGCCGCGAAGACGTGTACATCTGCAACGTGCTCAAGTGCCGACCGGACACGCCCGGCCAGCCCACGGGCAACCGCAAGCCGACAACCGAGGAAATGCGCACATGCTTGCCATACCTCATCGAGCAGATCGAGCTGATCCGGCCCAAAGTGATTGTTGCGCTCGGCGCAACCGCCATGGAAGGATTGTTCGGCAAGCCTGTCCAGATCACAAAAATTCGCGGCCAATGGCACGAGTACCGGGGTATCCCCGTGATGCCCACGTACCACCCGGCGTACCTGCTACGGAACCAGGCGGTGACTGAAAAACGCAAGGTATGGGAAGACATGCTGGCCGTCATGGAAAAACTCGGGCTGCCAATTAGCGACAAACAGCGGAATTATTTCCGGAGCGGGTGACCATGTTGCATGTGGGATGCCATTGCGTGTTGCTGACTGCAGGGATAGAACCTTTTTGCCGCGAATGACCCAGATTGGGATTAGGGCTAGCCACCAACTTTCTCAGTGGAACTTTTTCAGACACGGCCGTGGCGCCGGCCGCGCGTATGGATTCCGAGGCTCGGGCCGCGCCTGAGGCCGAACAGCACTTATGCGTTACTGCACAGCACGGCTGAGCCTGATGGCAGCGTGCGCCTGCTCGCCGTGCCGGCGCGGTCAATTCGCGCGCTTGGTTACCCGGCATGATTCGCGCCGCAGTTGGGTTTGGCATGTCAACGTGCGCCTGACCGCCGCTGCAGTCACCTGCGTCCAGTGTGTGACTGAACTTCCGCACGCTCGCGGCACGGGGCATTATCCGGCACGGGCGTGGCGCTCACCCCGGCATTCCTCACGCTGGCAGATCTTTGCCTGTCGTGGTGATGGTTAACTTGCCGTGCTTAACGCCTTTTGCGGCAATCATCGTGTCGGCGAGCTTTTTGATTTCTGCAGCGCGCCCGCGCACAGCCAGCACTTCCAGACAGTTGTCCTTGTCCAAGTGCACGTGGAGACTTGAGATGATCACATTCCGGTGTTCATGCTGCAGGTGCGTCAGCATGTCTTTCAAATGGTGCCGGTGGTGTTCATAAACGAGGGTGATAGTGCCCGCAATTTCGGCGTTGGCCATCTGTTGGCGGTGCTCGACCAGTTGTGCCCGGATCATGTCTGCGATAGCCAGCGACCGATTCGTATAACCCTTTTCTTTGGCCATCCGATGCAACTGCCGCGCCAACTCAGCCGGCAATGAGACCGTAATGCGGCAAACAGATTCGCGCCGTGTCCTTTTCACAATTCCATTTGCATCACGGC
>JANWZY010000021.1 GCA_025061935.1 Verrucomicrobiia bacterium | reverse complement strand
GTTGCACGAAACACACTTTCACGCTCGAAAAAAGGGGGATATGTCACAGCCAAAAGTCGTAGTGTTCGATCTCGGGAAGGTATTCCTGGATTTCGATTACACAATTGCCGCGCGACGTATCGCTGCGCGCAGCAGGCTCACACCGGAACAAGTCCTTGCGCTCATCAATCATTCGCCGCTGATTTACAAATTCGAGTGCGGCCAGATCAGCCGGCACGAGGCGTTTGCTGAACTGCAGCGGCTGACAGAGTTCGCTGGTACTGCCACAGACCTTATTGAAGCATTTTGTGACGTCTTCACTCCGATCGAGCCTATGATCGAGCTGAACCGCCTATTACGCAAACGCAACGTGCCGACCTACATATTTTCAAACACGAACGAAGTGACTATAGAGTTCATTAGGCGGCGCTACCCATTTTTCGCCGAGTTCGACGGGTACGTGTTCTCTTATGAACACGGGGCAATGAAGCCCGACCCGCGGCTCTACGAGGTCGTCGAGCGTTTAACGGGCAAGTGCGGGCGCGAAATTTTTTACCTAGACGACCTGCCGCAGAATGTGGCTGCGGGCGCAGCGCGTGGCTGGCAAGCTGTAGTGCACGAAACTCCTGAAAAGTCGCGCGACGCAGTTCGCGCCGCAGGCCTCCTCTAAGTCGAGCTGAGGCGTCCAAACCTTGCAATGTGTGCGGACTACCATTTAGAAAGCCGGCACCGTAGGACGCACAAAACCGCGCCCATAAATCGGGATTATGCAGGCTCATTCATGCACACCACGCCCTACTCCCCCCGGACAGGCTGTAACGCCGAACCTGACACGGCACGAGGCTAGATTACGGCCTTACCGTTGCGACCACAGCGTATTCGTGCCGCAGGTATTTCTGAGCCACAGCCCGAATCCGCTCACACGTCACCGCCTTGAACTTCTCGTCTTCAGTGTCTTGGTTCGTGTACCCCAACCCGTAAAGCTCGTCTAGGGCAGTTGCCATGGCGAACCCGCCCAGGTCTTGACGAGAAATCTTCTTTTGGCCGATCAATTTTGCCTTCACCCGCTCAAGTTCGTCCGCGTCGAGCCCATCAGTGCACAATGCCGCGGCCTCCTTGAACATTTCCGCCTCGACCACCTCCGCGTGTGCCGGCTCGGTCCCTGCGTAAAAGGCGAAGAACCCAGGTGCAATCCCGATAAGATTCGTTGCGCCAGTGTAATAGGCCAGGCCGAGCTTTTCACGGATACGCATGAAAAGGCGCGAACCGATGTCACTGCATGATTCCTCGACCAACTGTAAAGCAAATCTATCCTCGCTTAGGAGTGTCGTGCCCGGGAATCCTACCACTACAACAGCCTGCTTCTTATCCCGATGCTCGGTCACGCGCCTACCACGCGCAGGTTCGATCGAGGTGCTCGGAGTCACCAAGCCCTGAGGGACCATGCCGGGGCGCCAGTGCCTAAAGGCTTCCTCTGCCGCCGCGCGCGCCACACCGGTATCTATATCACCGTAGATGGCCACCACACAGTTGCTCGGTACGGTCAGGCTCGAGTGAAACGCGGCGAGATCGTCTCTACTAAGCCGTGCGACGCTTTGTTCAGTGCCGAGTGCGTCCAGCCCGTACCCATGCAGCCCGAACATGGTGCGCCGCAGCAGCAACATCGCGCTCCGCAGCAAGTCGTCACGCTGCGCCGCAATTGCCGCCAACTGAATCGCCCGCTCGCGCTCTAGCGGCTCGGACGGGAATGACGGGCGCAAAAGCACATCGGCAACAAGCTCGAGCCCCAGCTTGAAATCTTCGTGCATGACTTCGGCCGAAATGCCGAAGCTGTTGTTCCCGGCGAAAGTATCGAGGCTGCCACCAACAGACTCAATTTCTGCGGCAATTTGTTCCCCCGTGCGCGTAATTGTGCCCTGCAAAAGCATCTTAGCCAACAGATTCGTTATACCGTTGGTCTCGACTGTTTCAGCCAACACACCGCCGCGCAACACGACACGGAATTCGACAAAAGGCAACCGATGGTCTTCCTTGATCAGCAACCTAAGGCCGTTGGGTAACTCAAACTTCTGAATCGGTTTCTCTACCGCTGCTTTGATCAGCAGAGACGGCTTCGGCGCGTGCCCGCGCGGGAGCAACGCATAAATCGTCCTGTTCTCAGGTGTCAGATACAGCCGGGCAACACGTTGGAGCTCTTCTGGCGTGGCGCGCTTGACAGCTTCGAGGTAACGCGCAGAAAAGCTCAAGTCGTTCGCGGCGAGCCAGCAGTGGCCGAGGTCGTTCGCTTGGCCCTGCATCGTTTTACGCGTGCTCAACTGCGCGGCGATAAACTGTTTAACTGCCTTTTTCACCTCGGCCTCGGGTATAAACTCGGATTTTAGCCGCTCGATTTCCTCAAGCATAGCGCGCCGGGCCGGTTCGAACTTCGCCGCGTCCACTACCGCGCTTATGCCAAAAAGCCCTGGGTAGCCAGGGTTGAATGTCCACGCCTCCACAGAGTTGACCAACCCTTTCTTTTCGCGGACCTGCTGGAACAAGCGGCTGCTGCGGCCCGCCCCCAGCACAACTGCGAGCACATCTAGCAGCGGGACGTCCGGATGACGCAGGTCAGGTATGTGCCAACTGAAATGCACATGTCCAAGCTCGATGGGCGCTTCTTCGGCAACCTCGCGCGGCGCAACCTGCTTGGGTTCATCCGGAATGTAAACCTGCGGCAGTGGCTTCCCTTTTGTCCCAGCAAACGCCTGGCGGATTTGGGCCTCGACAGCCTCGGGATTGATGTCCCCGACCACGACGAAAAAAATGTTATTGGGCACGTACCGCTCGTGGTAGTACTCGCGAATGTCCGCAGGCTTAAGCAGCTCGAAGATATCGGGGCAGCCGATGACCGGGAACCGGCACGGGCTTCGTGTATAGGCGACCTCGAAGAGTCGGCGGCTCGACCGCAAATGCGGATCATCCTCGCACATGTCCATCTCACGCCGGATCACGCTCATTTCGCGGGCGAGTTCGTCCTCAGGCAAAGTTGCGTTTTGCATTACGTCGCATAACACGTCCAGGGCCACGGCCACACCCGAGCTGGGCGCGTTGATCCAATAAACTGTGCGGTCAAACGACGTGTACGCGTTTATGTAGCCGCCGACTGCCTGGATTTCCTGCTCGATCCGCGCGCCGTCGCGCGTGCGCGTGCCCTTGAAAAGCATGTGTTCGAGAATATGCGACAAGCCTGCACCGAGCCACTTGCCCTCGTGCATGCTGCCCGTCATTGCCCAGGCTTGAACTGAGACGACCGGCGCGCTGTGGTCTTCACACAGGATAATGTGCAAACCGTTTTCTAGCCTTATCAACTGGACGCCTGGGGGCGGTGCTGGTGGGTCAGTAAACGCAAAATGTGGAGCGCCGTCGGCGGGTGCTGGTTTCATGCAAAGTTAAAAAACGGTTGAACCGCTTCCATGTCGTGCATGTGTGCAAGCCGCGCGCCTGTGCAGCTTTTTATGCGCGCACTGAATTGGGCGGCGGTGTTTTGCTCGATTTCTTGCTACTGGGCAAAAACGGCTGACGGAACGCTTCGTCAAAGTCATAGCCGTTGGCGAAATCTGCACGACTGTCCTTCTCGGTTTTAGCCAGTAATCCGGCGTCAACCATGTTGAACACTATTTCGCCGAAATCCTCGGTCGAGTGGATGCCCCATTCATCAAACACGAGCAACGTCAGCGGCCCAAACCGCTGCAACGCGAACTCACGGATGCCTTCCAGCAACTCCTGGCCTGTCACGTGCGGTGTCTCGCGCGGCTTGTGCTTGAAAAGCTTTTTCTGGGTGTAATCCAACGCCTCGCGCACGAATTCGTACGCATCGCGTGCGTAACGCTTGTCCTTGGCCAATATTTGCTCGATGACTTCGTCGAAACTGAGTCGTTGCATAGGTTTAGCGTGCAAACACCGCTGCTGGTGCCGGCGGCGCAGCCGCGCGCGCGGCGCGGCGCGCCTTGACGACGAGCCCAGTCACCAGGATCAGCGCGACTATACAAAGCACAATCTGTTCCTGCTTCGTTAGGCGGAACATTTTGTTTTAAGCTTAGCGCACTGCTGGCCGCGCCGCAACTAATGCGCTTAAAAGGTTCTGTAGGTTTTTGCCACATGTATTCCCGGGCGCGAAGCGTCTGCAGCGCGCGCAGTGAGCATCAGCCAACCACTATGTTGACGAGTTTTTTAGGCACTACGATCACGCGCTTGATCTGTTTGCCAGCAATGAACGGCTTGACCTTTTCTGATGTCCTGGCTGCAGCTTCTAAGCCGGCGTTGTCAATGTCCGCGGGCACAGTAATCACGTCCCGCAGCTTCCCGTTCACCTGCACCGGTATTTCCAGCGTTTCTTCGGCGAGATAAGTCGGATCGAATTGCGGCCACGGCTCGTACGTGAGGCTCGGCGGCGGCGCGCCGGGCTTAAGCAGTCCGGTATGCAGCTTGGCCCAAAGCTCCTCGGCAAGGTGCGGTGCAAACGGGTTAAGGAGCACCACGAAATCGCGTAACACGGCAGCCGGGCGGGTTTCCCAGGATAACGCCTCGTTGACAAAAACCATGAGAGCCGAGATCGCTGTGTTGAACCGCAGGTTCTCTATGTCTTCAGTAACCTTCTTAATGCAGGCGTGCAAGGCTCTCAACTGACCGCGGTTGGGTTCAGTTAACTTGATCGCTGGATGGAGCTTGACCAGCTCTAGCAACCGTATCTTTTCCTCGGGTGGCGTTACCGTTTCGGCTTGCTCGAACTCGGTCTCGCTATTTTCGTCCACGAACAGGCGCCACACGCGCCCGAGGAACCGGTACACACCCTCCAACCCTTTCGTGTTCCATGGCTTGGTGTCTTCGAGCGGGCCCATGAACATTTCGTACATGCGGAATGCGTCTGCACCGTACTCTTTAAGAATGTCGTCTGGATTGATTACATTGCCCCGGCTCTTGGACATTTTTTGGCCGTCTTCACCAAGAATAAGACCTTGATTAACCAACCGGTAAAACGGCTCGGGCGTGCTCACGTAGCCCAAATCGTATAACACCTTGTGCCAGAACCGCGCATACAGAAGGTGGAGCACAGCGTGCTCGGTACCCCCTACATACAGGTCCACACCGGGTTTGGGCGACTCGTGCTGCCCCCGCTCCAGCGCGGCATGCGTACCAGTCTGTTTTCTCGATACCAGCAATTCTGCATATTTACTCCCCATCCAGTACCGTTCGGCCTCTGGAGCAACAAACGCTGTGTCATTTCTCGGATCTATATAACGCAGATAGTACCAGCAACTGCCCGCCCACTGCGGCATAGTATTGGTCTCGCGGACCGAGCCGTCAGGCAGATGCACCCATTCCTTTGCACGTGCTAACGGCGGCTGGCCGTCCGACGTCGGTTTGTAATTGTCCAGTGCCGGCAGCGTGACCGGCAGCGCAGACTCGGGCAGCGACTCATGGTAAAGTTCACCGTCTGGGTCGCGCCGCCAGACGATCGGGAACGGCTCGCCCCAATACCGTTGGCGACTGAACAGCCAATCACGGAGCTTGTAATTCACTGCGCGGCGCCCGAGACCTTTAGATTCGAGCCATTGTGTTATTCTCCTCTTCGCTTCCTGGGTGGGCAACCCTGTTATCGAGATTTCGGGCCCGGTCGAGTTGACCGAAATCCCGTCTTCAACGTATCCCCGCCAGTCAGTGTTGGGATCGGGCGGCTGTACCACCTGTACGATTGGCAAGCCGAACTTGCTCGCAAACTCCAGGTCGCGGGTGTCGTGCGCCGGTACTGCCATGATCGCACCAGTACCGTAGCTAATGAGCACATAGTCTGCGATCCAGATCGGTATTTGTTGGCCATTAACGGGATTGATCGCGTACGCGCCTGTGAACACCCCAGTCTTTTCTTTGGCCAGGTCGGTACGTTCGAGGTCGCTCTTGCTGGCCACAGCCGCGCGGTACGCGGCAATTGCAGCCGAAGGTGTAGGCTCGCCGCCGGTCCACAGTTGAGGTGTACTCGCTGGCCACTCGGCCGGGATAACACCCCCTTCGCGCAACCATTTGTCTATAAGCGGATGTTCTGGTGCGAGCACCATGTAGGTCGCGCCGAACAGGGTATCCGGGCGCGTCGTGAAAACCGTGATGGTGTCCTCCGAATTGGCCACGCGGAACACGACCTCGGCACCTTCGCTGCGGCCGATCCAGTTGCGCTGCATCTGCTTAAGTGACTCGCTCCACTCGATTTTGTCCAAGTCCTCCAGGAGCCGATCCGCGTAAGCGGTTATACGGAGCATCCATTGGCGCATCGGCCTGCGAACCACAGGATGCCCACCCACCTCGCTTTTGCCGTCAACAACCTCTTCGTTTGCTAGGACGGTGCCGAGCGCCTCGCACCACCAGACCGGAGCCTCGGCTACGTAAGCGAGCCGCTTCGAATCACGGTATGCGCGCCGGCGCTTTTCCAATTCTGCGCGCGCCTGGGGTGAAAGTTTGGCCAGCTCGGCAGGCTCAGGATCGAGTTCCTTGGGATACTTGAGTGTCTCGATCGGCTCGGCGCGGTTCGTCTCCGGGTTAAACCACGAATTGTACAGCTTCAAAAAGATCCACTGCGTCCATTTGAAGTACTGTGGGTCGGTCGTGTCCACTTCGCGCGACCAATCGTAGCTGAACCCGAGGCTTTTGATCTGGCGCCGGAACGTGGCAATGTTCCGCTCGGTGGCAATGCGCGGGTGCTGACCGGTCTTGACTGCGTACTGCTCGGCTGGCAGCCCGAACGCGTCCCAACCCATCGGGTGCAACACGTGAAAACCTTTGGCACGATAGTACCGCGCGAGTATGTCCGTAGCGGTGTAACCCTCCGGATGACCTACGTGCAATCCGGCGCCGGACGGGTATGGGAACATGTCGAGGATGTAAAACTTCGGCGGGAGCTCGTCGGCGCTCGGGCACTTGCCGCCCAACCGGTGCCGTTGGCCAAATGGGTGTTCCGGCGGGATGAACTCGCCAGGATTGAACGCCCGAAACGTTTGCTGCTCATCCCAAAACTTTTGCCACTTCGGCTCGATCAAATAAAACGGATACAATTTTCTGCCGCTCGGCATAGGCCGCTTATGTTGTGCAGACTCGAGCCAACCCGCAACTCAAGAAACTGTCGGGTTTAGGGCATGGCTGACCATTGCGCGGCGAATCTAATCTCATTCTTGGGAGAGCGCTCCCCTGCGCGCTCCCTGAATCGGGCGCGAATGACCGGTCCGGAGCAGCGACAACTGCTCCTCTGTACCGGCACACAAACCAAAACGACGGCCGCGCCCCACGGCCGACGCTCACCATTTGGTTGAAGCGCTGCGGTGGGAAGCAAAAAATCCACTCCACCGTCGTCACTTGTTCTAGCTTGATCCGTCTCCATTAGCTGCGCGGAAGAAGGGTGCGGACCCAACAAACTGTTGGGGCGCGCACAGCTTGGGGGCTCTCCGCGTCGCGCAATTTTTCATGCGCCGGCGGTGAAGCCAAGGTTGTACACGTGCGAATAACGCGTGGGAAAGAAAATTGCGAACGGTTGAGCCTCGTCCATCATCACAATGAAAAACCCGTTGTTGATACTCGCCTCGTGCTAGTCAATGACCAGCCACAGCACGGCACGCAACGCGCCGGCCAGCCCGGGCGTCGGGCACAAATGGTCGCCATCTTGTCTTCCCGAAGTAAAAGGCCATTACCGACTTCCAACCCAACAGTTCCTCGAGGAGCTGGGCACACGAATCCATTCCGAGTGCTTGTGACGAGTCGGCAGAGCACCGATAAACGGCAACATTCCTGGCGTATGGAAAAAGTTTACCGAATACCACCAAACCGCCGCTGGGCGCGTCGGCAGAACCACGAATGTTCTCATATGTTGGCACCGACGTAGGACGTACTCGGATAGTTTTTCAGGCAAACAGCCGTCGTTGTCAGCAGCTTACAATTGCCAGGCAAAACCGAGGAGGCGCAGGTTATGCACGCATGCGATTTGCTTGCCCTTCGCTTTAGCAGGTCTGAGCACGGGCAGAAGCAGCGCCGCCGAAATCGAATTGATGGCTACGACAACCAGCACTCGACGAGCGTAGTGTCAACGAGCCCAGTGCAAATTACGCCTGTTGCCTGCGCAGACACTGCCCGGCGCGCGCTCAGGACAATTACGACTCACTCGAACCGCCTATAAGACCTCCGCGCGTTTCTTAACCCCGATCCTGAGCGACTCAAATGACTCATCACCCACCAGGCGATATGGCGCGCGCAGCTCCGTCGGTGCCGCGTCCCTTTCCCGTGCCCACCGTAGGTGTGCGGTCGTGACGGGGCACGGCCCTCCACAACAACAGCGTTTCGGACACCCTCATCGTTCAACCAAACGATAGAACCTCACGGCATAATTTGTCGCCCACGGATCACGAATCCGCAGCATGCCGTTTGTGTATTCGAGGACGCCCGGCAGGTTCGCCCAATCAATCAGGTCTGTGCTGGCTTGGACATCGAACCGCGCAACGTCCTCGGGCAACAGCAACCCGCTGTGGGCATCGCCGGAAGTGAAAACAAAGCTGCCATCAGGCGCAACAGCGGGCGCACTCAACCGCTGCGGTACAAGGACTGTCAGGACTGCATTGCTGCTGGTCACGCAGCCACTGGGATTGCAGACCATAACTGCGTATGTGCCAGCGTCGCGCCGCGTCAAGTTCAACAGCTCCAGCACGGGCGAATTTGCGCCGGGCAGGTTTGTCCCGTTTTTGAGCCATTGATATGTCAATGGCTGTGCGCCGGTTACGCCGACAACGAACGATACGGAGTTCCCAGCAGGTGCAACGACGCTGCTTGGGTGTTGGCCAATTACAGGCGGATTCGGAACGAAGACCACTTCATCCACCCAACCGGCATCTTGGCCCGTAGATATACTGCCGTCTTTCATGTAAACCCAGCGTAACAAATGGCTGCCTTCGGTGATCGGAACCGTTACTTGTTGCCAATCAGTTTCGCCTGAGATACCCGCGACAGGCTGGGTGAAATTATCAACGTAGAACCTCAAGAAGTCGTAACCCAGCTCTGATGAGACCCTCCACCAGAACGTCAGCGTGCCCGGACCAGTGACAGTTGTTTGCAACACCGATTGTTGATTGTGCCCAATCGCACCGCTTTGCGCCGCTGCATCGTCATCGTGTGTCACATAGGTTTGCGCGAACCACACGCCGGCGGTCGTGATTTGGGGCGCGCCTGCCCGATTTGTCGCTGACCAAGAGTCCCAGACCAGATTGGTAGCGTTGAGCGCGACTGCAAGGTTTGTGTTAACGGGAATGGTCAACGTAGCAACGCGGCTTGTGGCCGCGCCGAGCGCATTGAATACGATTGCGCGGTAGTTTCCAGCGTCTTTACCGCGCATGTTCGTGATAACCAAGTCCGCGTTTGTAGCCCCTGCGATGTTCACTCCCTCCAGTTGCCACTGGTAAAACATCGGCTGCACACCAGCAGCCCGCACGTGCAACCGCACTGTCTGGCCCTTCGAAACAAACTGGCTGGCCGGATGAATTGTTATGGCGGGCGCGCCGTTCCCGATTGCTGCTACGCAAAAAGCGTACTCAGACCCGCCAACAGCGATCGCGACCACGTTTGACAATCCGGCTGGTTGCTGCGCTTGAGTTTGCTTGCTGCCTACTAAGGTACCGTCGGCTGTTAGCGCCAGCATCTGGCCGCCGGAGGCTGCAATCGCAACAATGTTCGATAGACCGCGCGGGACTGAGTTGGAGCCGGAGCCCCAAGCCACAACCGTGCCGTCGGCGCGTAATGCGGCATTGAATGTGCCCCCGGCCGAGATGGCAATAACATTCGACAGGCCGGGTGGCACATTGGTCACGCCGGTAGGCGCTTTGACCCCAAGCGACTACGGTCCCATCCGCTTTCAACGCAACGCTGTGAGACGGGCCTGCTGCAACTGCAATCACGTTTGAAAGGCCCGGCGGCGGTGTAGCCTCGCCGGATGTGTTGCCGCCCCAGCCAATGACTGTCCCATCTCTCCGAACTGCAAGGCAGTGGTTACCGCTAGTCGCAATTGCAACTACATTGGACGCAGCAGACGGGACATTGGTTAGGCTTGAAATTCCCCAAACTACGACTCTCCCATCAGCCCTGAGCGCCATGCTCGAATCGCCGCCAGCGGCAATCGCAACTACGTTGGTGGCATGTGCCGGGATATTGGTTAACCCAGTAGGCGGGTACAGGTACGCAGGCCACGTGACTACTGTACCGTCATTCTTTAACGCAAGCACGTGGTATCTGCCTGCGCCCAGCGCAATAACATTGCTGAGGCCTGCGGGCACATTCGTTGCTGGTTGGGGATTGTAATAAATCGGCCATGCGGCTACTTCGGTAACGTACAGATACACCTTTGCACTGTTGGTTAGGCCGAACAGGTTGCTGACGAGAACATTATAGTACCCCGTATGAAATGGCCTAGCGTTTGTAATTGTTAATGTGGCATTTGTCGCACCTGGACTGTCAGCGCCATTGAACCGCCATTGGTATCGTAATGGCTCTGAACCGCGCGCAACGACGGGCATTGTAACCACGGTGTAAGCAAACACAGTCTGGTTGGTCGGCTGGACCGAAATGTATGGCGGACTATCGGTAACCGTGAGCAGCGCATTCGAGCTGAACACGCCCCCATACGCGTTGCTAACGAGCACCGAGTAAATACCCGATTGCGCCGGTTGCACGTTTGTCAGGCTAAACGTGATCGTTGCCGAGGGCCATGTGCTGCTGGTCGCGGCCACGACCTGTGTTCTGTTCAAAAGCAGGTAAAACCCGAGCGGGGGCGTCCCTTCGGCACCCACTTTGAAACTGACATCCGACCCGGCTCGAACATCCCGGCCGACCGGATGCAGCGTGATAACCGGTGGGCTTGCGACAACAAGCGCTGCGGCGCGGCTGGCTGCCGCGCCGAGCGGATTGGCCACTACGACCGAGTAACTGCCAATGTCACCCAACCGAGCGTCGGTAATGGTTAGCGTTGCATTCGTCGCGCCTGAGATGCGGTCGGAGTTTGTTATCGCCCGGCCATCACAATACCACTGATACGATAGCGGTTCGTAACCGGTAGCAGTGACCGTGAACGTCACAGTCGAGCCGCGCGGCACCTCCTGACTTTGCGGATTTTGAATAATCTGTACCGGCCCGGCATCCACAATGGCGAGGTTATGGAAGTACCCGCCAGAAATTGCGCTTACATTGCTCAATTCAGCCGGCACACTCCGCAGGCCGGATGAGTCCCACACGACAACGCTGCCATCGGCTTTGAGCGCCAAGCAGTGGTAATAGCCTGCAGCAATGGCAACCACGTTCGACACATCCGCCGGGACATTAGTGATCCCGCCCCAAACAACCACCGAGCCGTCGGATCTCAACGCCATGCTGTGCTGGGCACCTGCCGCAACTGCGACCACGTCTGCCAGTCCCGGAGCCACATTCGCTTGGCCGTACTCATTCCAGCCCCATGCCACTACCGTACCATCGGCGCGCAATGCCAGACTGTGCCGACCACCCGCTGCAATTCCCACCACGTGGCCCAACTCGGGAGGCACGTTCGTCTGGCCGGAGTTGTTCCTGCCCACGCGACGACGGTCCCGCCGGACTTCAGCGCCAATGCATGGTACCACCCCGCAGCAACGGCACGCACTCCGGTTAGTCCGCCAGGCACGTTAAGTTGACCCCAGTCGTTCGTGCCCCAGGCCACAACTGTCCCATCGGCCTTCAAAGCGAGGTTGAAGTTCAGCCCGGCCGCAATCGCCTTAACGCCAGAAAGGTTGGCCGGAACATTAGTTGCCACCGCACCGATGAAATTTCCCCAAGCTACAACCGTGCCGTCGGCCTTCAACGCAAGGTTATGGCATGGCCCTGCAGAGACCGCCCTGACGCCACCAGCCTGCAACTCTGGCGGCACAGGAAACTGGTAGTACGGAGCGCTGCCGCCCCAAACCGCCACAAACCCGGCTGCATTTGCCAGGCCCACAGTCCCAAGCATGATAATCGCGAAAATCAAACCAGACCTTTTTTCTGGGCTTGAGAATCTTTTCATATGCATTTTGTGGAGTTGGCGCTTTTTTTGAGATTTCCGAAGTACGCAAAAGTACGCCCCTGAAACGACGCTTAAGCTTCTCCCACACGTTTTACCATCCGATTGTCCTGCAAAGTTCGAACCCTGCCCCAGGTCATAAAACCCTTTAACCGTACGCTTATTTTGTTGGGGACCGAGCCGTAGGATTCGAGAAAAACCCGAGCCTTTTTGAGTGCACGGAATTTGGGCTGCTAGAAAAATGGATGTTTGATCTGCACAATTTGGCGGTGCGCATGCGTAGCCTCTCCGTTTGATGTTCTTACCGGGGTCGAAAAGAGTGGTTACAGCATTTCGCTGTTCGGCGTAACGTCTCAATGGCATGCTTACGCCACGATCCCGCTGCGGGGGCTTGCCGAGGAGGCTTATCAACCACCGCTTCATGCTTGCTCGCTTGGCATAATGCGTACCAAAGGCCGAGTTATTGAGAATGTGGGGGATTTGCGGGTTTTTAGCTGGCGTGCAGGGTTTTATGCGCGTGAATTTCACGCAGGCTGTCGCCGGGTTCACCTCACTATGTGCCGATGGGTCTCTGAAAACAAACTTGGCATTAATATCCCTCGCTGCAGCGGTCGCTCGGGCAAGTTATACTTTGCGTGGCGAGTGTGCCTAAGGAACGCCCTAAACCAGCCTTTGCCGCAGGAACTGGTACCGCAACAGCAATTCAGCCAAGCCATGGAAACCTAAGTAGCCCATGACGCAATTGGGGCTGCGGAATTGAATGCAGGTGGCGTATTATTCGCTCGGAGCTTTTTCAGGCCTAAAGGTGATTCTCATGGCCCAGTGCGGCTCTTTGCGATTTCTACAGCATACACGTGCGGCGCGCCGTGGAAGTTGGCGCGGAACACGACCCATTTGCCGTCGGGCGTGAACCGCACGTTCGGCTCGAGCGAGTAGTCATGCTTCGACATGTTCACTAGCCGCGTGGCGCGCAATACACCGGTCCGGATCAGTCCTTTTTGCTGGGCGGGGTCCATTCGGTTCGGCACCGGCTCTGGCTCGAACAGGTAAATCCATTTGCCATCGGGCGCTTTGGCCACCATGTCTTCGTCGCCGCCGTCGCCGGCGAACATTTTACCGTCGGGCGAGATATTGTAATGCACCGACCACTCGTTGCGCTGTAGGTTGTACCAGGTGCGCTCACCTGTGCGGATGTTATAGCCTGCCAGCCAGAACACTACACCGCGCGGCGTTTGCAGGTCGTACCAAATGGTCGAGCCGTCCGGACTCCAGAACTCGTGTCCTGCAATTTCCATGATCATGGTCCGCGCATGGATTTTGCTCAGCTCGGAGCCATCGGCGCGGATGGTCCAGACGCGGTCAACCAGGTGCCATGGGCCTTCGTGGCAAAACATCAGCATGTCGGGGTCCGCCGGTGAGAACTGGATGTGATTGAGCCAATTGCTTCCGCGATTGAACGTTTTGATTTCGCCTGTCTTGATGTTGAGCACGAATAGTTCCATCGGCCAGCGCCGGTTAAACCGCTGCTCGAGGCTGGGGCGGCGCGGGCGCGTCCACAAGTCGGGCGGCGGCGCACCGTCTGGAAACGCCGGCGGCGCATTTGTAGGGCGCTCGGTGATCGAGCCTGCCAGCAACGTCTCGTCTGCGTTTACCGTCGCGACCATGCCGCGCGGGGGTAGATGCGCAACTTGACGAAGCGTACCTGACGGTACAGACGCGGCGTAAACAACCCGGTTCGACACGAAGTATGCATCGCCGGTTTTGCGTCCAAGCTCGATCAGCCAAACGCGGCCTTCGACGAGCCTTTTGACCTCGCGCGTGCGCAGGTTCACTACCGAAATTCCACTGCGCGAACTCATAACCATCCATTGCCCGTCCGGCGTAAACGCATTCTGATGGAAATACGGCGTTTGTGAACCAGGTTCGTGTGAAAGTCTGACTACACGGTGGCCTGTATCAGGATCAATCCATTCGACCGGAGGCTCTGTGCTGCCTGGCGCACGGCCGCTGGCTATTACCAAGCACGAGAACACGATTAACGTAGATGCGCGTTTCATGGACATCTTTTACAAGACTTTTCGCACGCTCGGCCCGTTAAGGCAACCTCGAACCGGCGTGCTAGGCCGCCGCCAGACGCTGCGCACGAGACCGCGCCGCGTACAATGTCCACAACAGTGGTGGCCGCGTGAAGCGGTGCGCGAAATCATCTCAGGGGTTAACCAGGCTATCCGCATGCTGGCTGCGCAAAGACCGGTGCAGATATGGAAGAAAGATATGGCTGGCTTTGGTGTGCCACACTGTCGGCCCGACCCATTGTTGGTGGGGTGCTTGAGCGGACAGCAAGATCGAAGTTGTGAGTCTTCCGTGACGCCGTTCACCGGCTGCCAGGGGGAACCCGTCTAACCGCTTAAGCGGCTCGACGGCCATGATCGCGAAACATTTACAGCGCCGAAAAGGCTTGCGCCAAGGTTGGTTATCCGAGTCTGCTGAATCGGCTTGCAGTCAGTTCCGAATAGATTCTGTCGGCGCGACTGGTATGCTAACTGTGCGGATCATGCATTGGTCCGCAGCGTGTGTTGTCGTTAGGCCTGTCAGGACACGTGGACTGGCGCGAGCCAAACAACCCTGCTGAGAAGCTGCTTGTGTGTTTTGCGCTCAAGCAGGAGGCAGCGGCATTTGCGAGACGTGCACATGCCGCCGGGCGGATTGTGGTTTTGGTCACGGGAATGGGATTAACCAACGCGGCCAAGGCAGCGCGCCGAGCTATGTCAAAGGGCCCGTATCGCGCTGTGTTTAGTTGCGGGTTTGCTGCCGGGCTGAATCCAGCACTTGCGCCTGGGACAGTGCTTTTCCAAACTGATCACCCCCAGCTCGAGCACGCGCTTGCCAAGGCCGGCGCGGTGCCAGGCCGGTTCGTGCTGACTCAAAGGCTGCTTGTGACGGCGCGAGACAAGCAAGAGCTGTTCGTGCGAACCGGCGCAGACGCGGCACAATGCGAGTCTGAAGCTATTAAAGCCGCCTGCGCTGAACGAGGCATTCCTTTCGCAACAGTACGCGTGGTGTTGGACACTGCGAACGAAGACCTCCCATACGACTTCAATCGGTTCCTGACCAAGACTTATCGTTTCCGCTACGCGAAGTTTTTTATGGCCGTTGCACTCAGACCACGCAAGTTCCACGCGATTGTCGAACTAGCACAACGTTGCAGACAGGCAAGCCGGACTCTCGGCGATGCGCTTCTCCGGGCTATTGCGGAGTTGTAGAGGTGGTCGGAGCGGCTCGCTTACCCTGTCCAGCTTGCTTGGCATGCTCGCTGTAGCTGACCAGTGCCGCGCCAATGACAATTAGTGCGACCCCGACCCAACGCGTCGGCGAAACATGTTCGTTCAGGAAGAACCGCGCTGCCAATGTGGTAATGACAAACCCGAGCGCGGTCAACGGCCAGATCAGACTCACGTCGCGGTGAGTCAACAGATACAGCAACGCGCAGAAGAAAGCCGCTTCCAATGCCACGCCTGTCAACACATGGGGGTTGGTCGCGCCTGCAACAACCACACGGCTGATCTCGCGCAGGTCGAAGCTTTTGGGTGGCCCAACCTGTTTTAACCCCTTGCTCAGGCACACTACGCCGGTGGCCTCAGCCACAAGCGCGCACACAAGTATGATGAGGACCTTTGTCATGTTACAAATCCTTGTACCGGACAAGCTCGATGCCCAGCTCGTCGATCAGCGCGCGAACCTTCGGACTGATCACCGCATCAAGTTCTGCCGTAGATTCGCCCTCGGCCGGGTGCAAGTAAAGCTCGGACACGCCCTCAGGCAGGCGCCGGAGCAGCCCCAACACAAACGCTTCATCCACGCGGGAATTTTGCAGCAGGCCGAATACAAAGTCGGCGTGTTTTATGCCGCGTGCCGCCAGACGCGGCCGCGCATGACGCGCAAGTTGGTTGAAAACAATGGCCATTGCGGCTCTATAAAGCCACCGGCCCGGCGCCACGCGCGCGTTCAGCCAGAACCTGTCTTGGGTAAGCCTGAACCGCCGTATCCCGAACTCGGCCGCGCAATCCAACAGAATGCCGAGCACCGTCGGGTGCATATGCATGTGCAAATGGCCACTCACATGATCCAATTCAAGCCCCGTAGCCTTGAATTTTTCTAGCTGGGCGCGAATCTCGGCCTGCAACTGCGGCCGAATACCCGCGTTAAAAAAGTACCGCAGCCCGGTCTCAAACGCGCGCGTGCCGAATTCGTTCCGGCCGTTGACCAGGTCCGGGATTTTTTTGTGATCAAGAGCCGAATGTCCGCAAACCAGCGTCAAATGCAAACCCACGCCCAAGCGCGGATTTTGTTTAGCAAACTCGACCGCTTGGTCGAATCCCGGTTCAGTGACCATCAAGCTCGCCGTGGTGAGGATGCCCTCTTGATGCGCCCGCACCACTGCGCGGTTGACCGACTCGCTGCGGCCGAAATCGTCGGCAGTCACGATCAGCCGCCTCTTGCGGCGCGCCTCGACGTGGCTGTTGCCAGGTGCTTTACTCGCCAGCATAGTTTGCCCGGCCGAACCCGAGGCGGACGTTCGCCCACGTCCGCGTGATCAATATCAGCTTGCGCGCCGCACTGAGCTGGGTTTTCCCCGGGCCGAACACATTGAACCCACCATGTTCGAGCTTGCCCAGCAAGTCCCAATACACCGCCCCCATCAGCTCGGCCGCAATCATCGCGCGTCTGTCAACTGTAGGCAGGCTTTGTTTGGCCGACCTGTAAAAAGCCCTGGCGCGCGCGGCCACACTCCGGGCA
>JANWZY010000219.1 GCA_025061935.1 Verrucomicrobiia bacterium | reverse complement strand
CGCGAACGCCCAGCCTCTAGTGCGCCAGCCGCGCGTCCTGGTCGTCACAGAATCAGTGTTCAGCATGGACGGCGACCACGCGCCTCTGCGCGAGCTTGTCGAGCTGAAGGACCGTTACGGCGCGTGGCTGATGGTCGATGAGGCGCACGCAACAGGGCTTTACGGGCCGACCGGCGCCGGACTGGTCCAAGAGCTCGGCCTCCGCGACCGAGTCGAAATACAGATGGTCACGCTGGGCAAAGCGCTCGGCGCAGCAGGCGGCGCGATTTGCGGCTCGCGTGCATTGATCGAGCTGCTGATCAACCGCGCACGCAGCTTCATTTACAGCACCGCGCCCGTGCCCGCAGCCGCCGCAGCAGCTACGGCGGCGATCAAACTTGTCCAATCCGAAACCGGCGCGCAGCTTCGCCAAGCCTTGTGGCAACGCGTGGCGGAACTGAATGCAGCAATCAGCAATCCGCAATCTGCAAAATCGAGCGCCATCGTACCAATCGTGATTGGGGACGAAGCCCGAGCGGTTCAGTTGAGTGCCGAGCTGCTCGAGCGCGGGTTTTTCATCCCCGCCGTGCGGTACCCCACAGTCCCGCGCGGCAAAGCGCGGCTCCGCATCACGCTCACCGCAGTTCATTCCCCCGACGATGTCATGGCACTGGCCCACGCACTGAAAACTTTGAACACCAGTTTTTAGCACTTGACTTCGAACGCAATGCATAAACTGGCCCAACTCGACCACAAGTTCATCTGGCACCCGTTCACGCAGATGCGCGAATGGCTCCGGCACGAGCCGATCGTGATCGTCAGGGGCAAAGGTGCTGTGATCGAAGACGTGTACGGGAACAAATACCTCGACGCCAACGCTTCGATCTGGACAAACCTACACGGCCACAACCACCCGAAGATCAACGCCGCAATCAGGCGGCAATTGAGCAAGATTGCACACTCATCTGCGCTGGGTTTAGCAAACGAACCGGCGAGCCTGTTGGCTGCAAAGCTCGTGGCCGCGGTAAATCCGCGCTCCGGAATCTCCAATCCGAAATTGGGCAAGGTGTTTTTCAGCGACGACGGCTCGACAGCGGTCGAAGTCGCGCTCAAGCTCGCGTACGAATTTACAAGGCGCACACGCGGGCCGCGGCCCGAGCCGCGATTCATCTCCCTCCAAAACGCGTACCACGGCGACACTGTCGGAGCGGTTTCGCTCGGGCACATAGACCTGTTCCACAAGCCGTTCGCAGGACTGTTGTTCAAGACCGACACGGTCATGGCGCCATATTGCTACCGGTGCAGGTTCAACCGCGCCAAGCCAGAGCGCGCCGACGCGCGCGACTACCGCAAATGCAACTGGGAATGCATTAGTAAGCTCGAGCAAGCGTTCGCGCGGCAACGCAAGCGGGGCAACCCGTACGCGGCGTTCGTATTCGAACCATTGATCCAGGGCGCAGCCGGCATGATCCCACAACCGGCCGGTTGGCTGCAGCGCGCGGCCGAGATCGCGCGCGGCCACGGCGCGCTGCTGATCGCAGACGAAGTGATGACCGGGTTCGGCCGCTGCGGCGTGCCCAAATCCGAAATTCGAACTACGAAATCCGAAATTCTATTCGCCTCTCACCACGAAAACGTGCAACCGGACTTCCTCTGCCTCGCCAAAGGCCTGACCGGCGGATACCTCCCAATGGCGGCCACACTTACCACTCAGGCAGTGTTTGATGCGTTTCTGGGCGAGTACCACGAGTTCAAGACCTTCTTCCACGGCCACAGCTACACCGCGAACCAGCTCGGCGCAGTGGCAGCGTTGGCCAGCTTGGAAATTCTGCAAAGCGCAGCTTCGGCCCGCGCACGCGCGCAACTGGAGCAAGCTTTGCGGCATGAACTGCAGAACCTCTGGGCGCTGCCCCAGGTAGGCGATATACGGCAGGTGGGCTTGATCGCCGGGATCGAGCTTGTCCGCGACTGGCGCACGCGCGAACCGTTCGACCTGCGCGACCGCGCGGGCTGGCGCGTGTGCCAGGCCATGGCGCGGCGCGGCGTCATCACCCGGCCAATCGGCAACGTGGTCGTGCTCATGCCCCCTTATTGCACAACGGCTGTACAGGTGCGAAAGATAGTGCGCGCACTGGCACAAAGTATCCGCGAAGCGCTCGCATGACGAACGCAGGAATTAGACGAGAGCAGTGCGGCAACCGGCGACTGCGCGCAGCGAAACAGTTTACCAAATTCCTCCAGCCGATTAAGATTCGGCGATGGACCTAGCTGCCAATCTGGCAACGATCCAAGCTAAGATCCGCGCTGCTGCAGAGCGCGCCGGGCGGGACCCAGCGGAAGTGACCTTGGTCGCTGTGACCAAGGGCCAGCCGCCCGAAGTCGTGGCTGCCGCCGCCGCGCTCGGTTTGCGCATCTTTGGTGAAAACCGCGTGCAGGAAGCCAAGGCCAAAATTCCGCTGTGTCCGAGCTCATTGCGCTGGCACATGATCGGGCACCTGCAAACCAACAAGTGCCGCGACGCGGTCGAGTTGTTCGAAATGATTCATAGCGTGGATAGCCTGCGGCTTGCGCTCGAGTTGAACAAGCGTGCAGAACAGGCCGCGCGGCGCATGCCGATACTGATCGAGGTCAATGTCTCAGGCGAATCAACCAAGTTCGGCTACAAGCCAGAAGTCCTCCTCCGCGAGCTGAAAGAAATCAATGCTTTGCCGCGGCTGGAAATCCAAGGATTGATGACCATGGCCCCGTGGACACCCGAGCCGGAAAAAGTCCGGCCAGTGTTCAAGAAACTGCGCGAGCTTAAGTCGGAGTGCGAACAGCTACTCGGCGCGCCACTGCCGCACTTGAGCATGGGCATGAGCAACGATTTCGAAGTCGCAATTGAAGAGGGCGCAACAATCGTGCGCATCGGCACCGCGCTGTTCGGCCCGCGCGCGGTCTCGAAGCCGGCGGGCACCCAGGCCAGTACAGATTAACCCCGCTGCGCACGCGCCATTTTTTCTTCACTTCGCATCCGCTGGTCACATAAGCTTTCAGCCGTGAATGTGGAGACTTTCAAAGCTGAGATAGCGGAGGCGCTCCGTGCATACGAAAAATACATCGTGTGCTTGGGAAAAACGCCGGATCAGTTCCGCGCAACTGTCGAATCGCTGATAGCCCAAGCCATTCGCGCGTATGAGACACGGGCGCCGAACCTTCGGCATGGCATTGCACTCGACCGGTACATCACGGTCATTTTGAGCCAAACCGACGGCCCCAAACCGCTGTGCGGCATATACTTCAATCTCCACTCACCGTATCAGAAACAACTGTTGTCCAAAGCAGCCAAGTCGGAAAAGAGCGGCGAGCCCCGCCACACCCATGAAGCCTGAACGACCAAGGCGCGCCCCTGTGGGCAAATGTCGGACGCAGATACGTGCCCTTGGCAATCCAGCTCACCTATCAGATACCGTGTCGCCAGGCTTACATTCGCCAGAGACAATATCGGCAACAACAAGCTCATCGAGCGCGTAATAAGTTGTCCTCAACTCAGCCACCTTTTGGCCGTCCCTGTAAGCGTACAACGGCCGCTCGGCACGCGGCACGCACCCGAACGGAAAACTTACCAGTGCAAACCGTCCACTGCTGTGAACCTTCACGATACGTCCTAGAATCAATACCTCCGGCTCGGCCGCGTCCGCACTGGCGTCGAGAGCCGAAGACGGCACTGCACCCCCAGCCCCAGCAGAGGTTCTGCCCGGGGACAGATCGGTTGCGCAGCCGGGAAATAGCGCGGCGCATGCGACCGCCAAAACAATCGCGCACACGCTCATTTCGCGACAAATCCCTGTGACCGCCGGGCGGGAATCGGCGACGCCGCATGCCAGTTTACGCCGCGCTTCAACCACAGATACAGCTTGCCAGGTTCTTGAATTCATTCGGGCGCAGGCCAACGGATGCCAAACAGTTTAGTCCAAGCGCCTTGACTGATCGATACGCCGGTCAAAACCAGAACCAGCGCGAGCCAAAACGTGGGCGTAACCGGTTCACCAAGTAACAGGCGTCCCCAAAGCATGGTCGTAATTGGGACCAGGTTCGCAAACAAGTAAACCTGGCTCGTATGCCACCTGCGCAGCGCGTTATTCCAAAGCGTGAACCCGATCACGCTGCCGCCCAAAATGCAGTACGCCTGAACAAGTACGAGATCCAACCGCCATGCCAGCGGTTTGGAAGCAGCCTCGAGCGCAGCCAATGGCACAAGCCATAGGCCCGCGCGCAGCATCGTATGCGCAGCAATCTCAGGTCCCGAAAGCTGTGCACCGAGCGCTTTGCATTGCCGCCCATATTGCGTCCATAGGATGCTGCAGGCGAACCCAAGCAGTTCGCCCACTGCGCCTGAGTGCGCCGATTCAATGGCAGGCCACAACAAAACACCCACACCCGCTACAGTAAATGCCGTGGCAACCCAACCTTGAAGCCGACCATTGAACGACCCTTGCGTTGCGCCACGCTCCCATAACAACGCCCAGACCGGCGATGCGGCAAGGTATAGGGTCACATGCGACGCCGACGTGTACCGCAAAGCAAGGTTAAAAACCAAAATGTAGGCTGCTAGGCTCAACCCGCCCCCGAACCATAGCCTGCGCCGGAGCACCGGCGGTACAGGACTAGCCTGGCCGAGCCAACGCGTGAACCGCAGCATCCCAAGCATGATTAATCCTGCACAAACGAACCGCGTCGCCGCGACCCAGCCCGGCGGCCAGGCTGTTACCAACACCTTCACCCCGGTGTTGTTCGCACCCCAAATGAAAACTGTCAAAAGCAGGCTCGCTATTATCGCCCGTTGTGAAGTTGCCGCAAACACATCCCCAACAAAACAAGCTCACCAC
>JANWZY010000218.1 GCA_025061935.1 Verrucomicrobiia bacterium | reverse complement strand
TCGCGCGGTACCGCCCGGGGGCGATGCTCTATGAAATCTGCGATCGGTTGCTTGGTTCAGCCCCATTACAGCTCACCGTTTTGCCCATGGCTGAAGCCAAAGGACTGGTTGCGCGAGTCGAGCTTTCTGACGCGAAAAACAAGCCGGTACGGTGGGGAACGGCACGCACGCAACTTTCGCCCGGGCAAATTGAACTGGTGTGCGCTTTTGGCGGTGCTAATGGCATGCGCGGCCGGCGCGGGGGCGACATCGGTTGCGAGCGCGAGCCGGTCAGCAAGTTTTTCCAGCTCAGGCCGGAGCAATGCCGCGATAACAGGTTCGTTATCAGGTCAAATGGGTTCATTTTGCTGAGCAAGGTTGCAACTTTGGCCGGGGTGGCGTCGTCTGGCGCAAGGTTCGGTGTTGGTGACGCGCGACACTGGACAAACGTGGCAGAGCTTATCGCATCTGCGCGCCCTGTGCTCATACCATCACCCGAGTTCGGTCAGGTGACTGCCAGCGCGTCGGCCGGCACAGCTACTCCAACAAATCCGAATGAAACCAAGGAAGCTGTGGCAACGGACTTTATGGAGTTGCCTCAAGTTTGGGAGCTGCCGGTCGCGGTTGGATTGGTCGGGCTGTCACCGGGACAGCCGACGTTCATTGCGGTGAAGCAGGTTGGAGCCGGGCAATCCGGTGATGCGCCTGCGGCTTTTCCGATTTACGCCGCGGAGGATTTGGTGCGGTGGTTTGCCGCTGCACTGGAACGCCAGCGTAAGATCGCACACAGGGTGGTTGTGGACACGCCGGACCCGTTTGTGAATGCGGCTGCGGCGGCCCTGTGCATTGCAGCCGATGCGATCTGGGACGAAGACCAAGGTGTGTTTATGCACGGCGCGGTGGCGTGGCGGAGCAAGCTGCTCGGCTGGCGCGGCCCGTACGCAGGCGACGCGCTTGGCTGGCATGACCGCGCGCGCCGGCATTTCTCGTATTGGGCCGGCCAGCAGGTGACGAACCCACCACCGGAAAAGCTACCGCCGCCGGACGCGGACTCGAACCTAGCGCGCAGTCACGCAGCTTTGCACACTCATGGTGCGTTGTCCACCCGGCATTATGATATGAACCTTGTGTATGTGGACGCGTTGTTCCGGCATTTGCTCTGGACCGGCGACATCGAGTTCGCGCGCGAGCTTTGGCCCGTGCTCGAACGGCACTTTGCATGGGAGCGGCGGCTGTTCCGGCGCCCGTTCGGTAACGAGCAGCTACCTCTGTACGAAGCGTATGCTGCCATTTGGGCCAGTGACGACATCCAGTACCACGGGGGCGGCGTGGCATACACCTCGGCCTACAATTACTGGCATAACAAGATGGCCGCGCGCATTGCGCGGCTGCTGGGCAAGGATGCGGCGCCGTACGAGCAAGAAGCCGAATTAATCTGGCGCGCAATGCGCGAGCTGCTCTGGCTCCAAGACCGCGGGTGGTTTGCCGAGTTCAAGGATTGGCTTGGGCTTCAATTGGTGCATCCGAGCTGCGGTGTTTGGTCCGTGTACCACACGATAGATTCGGACGCGGTGACGCCTATCGAGGCGTGGCAAATGACACGGTACATTGACACGCAGATTCCGCACCTTCCGATCCACGGGCCGAACGTGCCCGATGAAGGTCTGTTCACCATCTCGACCACCACATGGATGCCCTACACGTGGTCGGTCAACAACGTTGTCATGGCCGAGTCACTGCACACTGCGCTGGCATACTGGCAGGCGAACAGGCCGGACACGGCTTTCCGGCTGTTCAAGGGCGCGCTGCTGGACAGCATGTTCATGGGGCTCTGCCCGGGCAATCTCGGCATGACCACCCCGCTTGATGTGGCGCGGCGCGAGGCACAACGCGATTTTGCAGACGCGATTGGCGTATGCGCGCGCGCGCTTGTCGAGGGCCTTTTCGGCGTCCGGCCGGACGCGCTCGCAGGTGAATTGTTGGTTCGGCCAGGGTTCCCCGCGCACTGGAAACATGCGCGAATCCAGCATCCAGACTTTGATTTCGAGTTCAGGCGGACGGGCTTGACCGAAACTTATTCTTTTCGTCAGCGGTTCGCCAGGCCGATGCTACTGGTGCTTGAAGTGCCAGCGCTGCGTGAGATGGCTAAAGATGTAAGAGTGAATGGCAAACCGGCCCCGTGGCGCGTGCAAGCAGACGCTGTCGGCATGCCGCGGATTCAGATCGTGGGTTTTCCGGGACCGGAGCACACTATCACTTTCAAGTGGAGCGGGCGCGAGCTTGCGAAAGTTCATGGCCAGCCTGACGCAGTTCAAAATGGACACGGTTTGCGCGCAACTGCCGACGCTGGCGAAGTGCTCCGAGTGGCGGATCCCCAAAGTGCGTTGACAAACCTTGCCCGGAGCCCGTCCGGGTTCACCGGTGTGGCAATTGGCCAGCCTGGCCACCGGACTGTGTTTGCAAAAATTGCCCAGGGCGACTTGAGCTGGTGGGCGCCTGTTACATTTGAGGTCCGTGCAATCCAGCCGGAGCCTAAACCTGCCCCGACCGACTGGCGCACACCGGTATCTCCGTCTGTAAAGTTTGAACCGGTGGACTTGACGGCTTACTTCAACGACGCGGTGACGCAGATTTTCAAAAATGAGTACCTCTCGCCTCGGTCGCCGTTCTGCTCGCTTGCCATTCCGAAGCAGGGCATTGGCGGTTGGGCCACGTGCAACCTGCAGTTTGAAGTTGACGATTCCGGTTTGCGCGCCGCAGCCGCGACCAATGGCGGCAAAATTTTCCTCCCGAACGGCGTGCCATTCGCTACTCCGACCAATGCGGGGGCGAAGAATGTGATCTTCGTTTCGCAATGGGACAACTACCCAGACGAGGTTTCCGTGCTATTGCATGGGCGAGCGCGCCGTGCGTTCTTGCTCATGGCCGGCTCGACCAACCCGATGCAATCCCGGATTGACAATGGTGAGGTCGTCGTGACTTACGCCGACGGATCGAGCGCGCGCCTCGCTTTGCATAACCCAACCACTTGGTGGCCGATCGAGCAGGACTATTTCATTGACGATTACGCATTCCGGTTGCCCGGCCCGCTCCCGCCCCGCGTTGATCTCAAAACTGGCAAGGTCAGAATCCTAGATGCTGCAACATTTAAAGGCAAAGGCGGCAAAGTCGAGGGCGGTGCTGCAACCGTGCTTGCCTTGGAACTTGACCCGGGGAAAGAACTCCGCTCGCTAACCGTCCGCGCGCTAGCGAATGAAGTTGTCATTGGCTTAATGGCTGTAACACTTCAACGCGAATGAAGATGCGACGCGAACTTTTACGGAATGGTTTCATCCCGGAGGCCCGGCGCAAGCTAGGACTGCGCAAAACCACGTATCGGCTGCGCGTTTTGCTGTGGTTGACCAGCAGCGCCGCAGTAATGAGCGGGCTGTTAGTACACGGCAACGATGGCGCGCCCCAAGCGCTAAAATACGATGCTGTGGTTGCCGCGGACGGGACCGGGCAATTCAAATCCGTGCATGAAGCGATTATGGCCGCACCGCACACGGCCACACCTGCCCGGCCCTGGGTGATTTTTGTGAAGCCCGGTGTGTACCGTGAATTGGTTTATGTCCAGCGCGAGCGCGGTTGTATCCGGCTGGTCGGCGCCGATGCGGAAAAGACGGTGATCACGTTTGACCTACACGCGAACATGCCCGGGCCGGACGGCAAACCGCTCGGCACATTCCGCACCCCCACGGTTACAATTGACGGCGACCATTTCACCGCTGAGAACGTCACCTTCGAGAACAGTGCGGGCCCGGTCGGACAAGCACTGGCTGTGCGCGTGGACGCGGACCGCGTCGTGTTCCGCAACTGCCGGTTCATCGGATGGCAGGACACGCTGTTTCTGAACCGCGGTCGGCATTACTTCACAAACTGCTATATAGCCGGCCACGTTGACTTCATCTTCGGCGGCGCGACCGCGTTCTTCGACCGGTGCCATATCCATTGCCGCACGAACGGCTACATAACTGCGGCCTCGACGCCGCAAAACCAGCCGTTCGGATTCGTCTTTGCGAATTGCAAGATTACGGGTGAACCCGGGGTGAAAACCTACCTGGGCCGGCCCTGGCGCGCTTATGCAGCGGTCACGTTTCTCAACACGGAAATGTCGGAAGTTGTCAGGCCCGAAGGCTGGCATAACTGGAACAAGCCCGAGGCCGAGAAAACCGCGCGCTACGCCGAATACAACAGCACCGGCCCGGGCGCAAACTCAGACGCGCGTGTTAAGTGGGCACGTCAACTGAGGGAATCTGAGGCTGCTGAATTTACCCCGAAGAAAGTCCTGGGCGGACACGACGCGTGGGATCCAACCCGGCCGTAACCCGCGGGCGCCGCGTGATTGCTGCTCCCCTAGGATTCAAAATTTTTGTCCCAGGTGGGACAAAAATTTTGTTGCGTGCAGGGGGTATCCACGGAGTAGGTTGCCTTGTGCTGGTTACGTGCAGCCCTCAGGAAGACGCGGTGGGGTGACATAGCCGGCGAAGTAACGAAGAATTGTCAGGGCGCGCGTTTCGGTGCGCTAAGTTTTTCGAGCTCGGCTTCGAGCGTAGTCACGTCAGGTTTGCCGAGCTTACGCGCGAGTGCCACGAGTTTTTGGAAAATGCTCAATCTGTCTGCGTAATTGGGGCACTGGTGAAGGAACTGCTTGTACACTTCGTAGGCTTCGTTTTCTCGGTTCAATCGGAGCAATTGCTCGGCCAGGTTCAGAAGGAGTCGGACGCGCTGTTGCGGACTGGGGTTTAGGGCCAGCGCTTTCCGGTACGCGTCTATGGCTGCGTTCGGTTTACCCTGGGCGAGGTAAAGCTCCGCGAGCTTTTCTGTCAAA